>NZ_JWGX01000015.1:0-117469 GCF_000813075.1 Shewanella sp. ECSMB14102 | reverse complement strand
AGGCAGCCTAATTTAGCGAGTGGTGCACTTCGGAGTTGAATTCGCGGGTTTCTATCTTGCCATTTTGGATCTGATCACGAGTCTCATTCGGAAATGGAGCGGTAAATTCACCAAGAACAACATTGCCCACACGACAGTCAAAGGAAATCCCTTGAAGGACTTCGAATCTACCATCAATAACTCGCTGCCCATTACAGTCCACTTCACCTTTAATGAGTTGTCCTGATGATTGGAGCTGACCTATATAAGTTATTGGTGGAATGATCTCTGTAGGTGGAACCACATCTGTCGGAGGAATAACCTCCGTAGGTGGCACCTCACCCAATGAATCATCATTATTGCATCCTGCCAGCATCGCAGATAAAACCATTATAGAAATAATACTTTTCTTCATTTAGTTTCTCTAGAGATTATTGACAAAGTACTCGTGTTAAATACTCGCTTGCCTTGCATTAAAATAAGGCTTACTGAAACAACAAGTTTCATTTACCTCTTGGCAAGAAAACCTTGTTATTGAACAGTAACAAATATTGACGGCCTATTTAAAACCCATAAAAAACAGTTAAACCAACTTTATCGAAACATATTCAAAGCCAACCAACCTCAAGACGCAAAACGTTTGAGAGCAGTCGCCTTTTGGCTTAGTGATAAATTATATTGACTCATCAGTTAACCCGAGCTCTAACTGGCTCTGCGAACAGAAATTTTGACCCAAAAACTATCGCAGAAAACCAGGCGCGCGTAATTTAATAAAACTATTTGGCCATGTCGATAACTTCTTTACCGCACATCCGATTTTTGACTAGACTTCAGTTGTAGAATCGTACTTATTGTCACAATCGTACATGCATTTGTTAAAGACGCAACATCGGAAAAGTGGTTTACAACAAATATAATACCCCACGTTTATCCCCTCCAATTACCTCTTACCTTGTGGCGAATAAAGGGTTCTCTTTACGCACCTGTGTTATCCAATACTTGCCACCTTCATCAAAGAGCAACCACTACCGACTGAGTGAGGTTTAGAAACAAAAAGTCCGCAACGATGCGTAATGCCGTTCACTTAGTGTGAACGGCATTTTCTCTATACAAAAAATCCGATGACATAAGGTCTTCCGATTTTGATCCTTTCAATTAGATCGTCAAGCGTTCTGTCTTAACTAATCGCCATTAGACGTAAGGCATACACCTTTTGCTATCAACTATTTAGCTTTATCAACTGCCAAGCTATTGAATGACACTAAGCGCTACTCCCAATCCAGAGCCTCAACCACTCTGAGCAGGTTGTTTACCTTGTACTCCTTCCCGTAGCGGTCGAAGGTAATTGAGCCATGGGGATGCCCCAATAACCCGGCGACCAAATCAGAGCTAAACTCCTTGCGCTTCAACTGGGTTGCCACCGCATGGCGTATACCGTGCAAGGTCTCTCGCTCTCCCCAGTCCAGTTTCCTTTTGAAGTTGTGGAACCACTTAGAAACAGCATGGGAGTAACCCCGAGCCTCCTGTTTAGGCAACTCAGGGAACAGGCGCTGATGACCTAGGTTTCGCTGTCTCTCAACAAAATGCAGGAAGCCCAGAGCTATCAGCTTAGGGTGAATGGGGATGGCCCGCTCGCTGCTTGAGGTCTTAATTGATTGGTCTGGGTGACTGGCTCGGATAAGGATGCACGGATGACCATCAATTACCGTGAAATCATCCAGATACAACTGAGCCAACTCCCCGACTCTGGCCCCAGTGTACGCCGCAAGCCGAGGCACCCAGTACCTGTAGGCGTACCTTTTAGCGTTACCTATGGGCAGTGCTTGAAATAGCTGCTTGATTTGGAATGGAGTCAGCGCCTCCCGCTCTTTAGACACCTTCACCTTTGCCGACACACGAATGCTCATTCCTGCCATGGGATTAGGTGTTCCATAGTGAACAGGTGTCACATAGTGAGCTGAGGCCCACTGTAACAAGGCGGTGACCCGAGTCAGGTACTTGTTGATTGTCGCGACAGACAGGTCAGTCTTGGCACTGTAGTGCTGCTTATACCTCTGAGCCAGCTCCTTGGTGAACTGGTCAATCCTAAGGTCGCCCAGCAAGGCAATCATGTCTCTGAATGTCTTGCGGTTGACGCTCTCAGTATGTTTCGACCATGCACCACCCAAGACCTTTTCCCGGCTGTATTCATCCGCTATCTGGCTCAACTTAGGTAACTGGGGGGATACGGGGGGAATCTCAGGAGGGACTGGGGCCGATACCACAGCACGACCTTGAGAAGACTCCAAGCTGGCTGATGGGGATTGTGTCGCCGATGCTTTGCCTTTAGCCAAGGCATGCAGAGCCTTAAGCACATCCCAAGACCTCAGGACAGCCTCGCGCTTGTCTTTAGTGGCAAGTGTCTTGCGGAGTTCACGTTTCCCTATGGCATCTCTACGGTCTTCAGGAACGACTACACGGGCATACCAAATACCATGCCGGGACTGGAAGAGATAAGGACTGGATGATGTTCTGGCCGAGCTCAAAGTGGACCACCTTGTGTACCACCAAGGTTTATCTCAAGCTAACCATTTGAAAAGGTTTGGAATTGGAGGTTCCCCCAGAGCCACACCCCGGCACATGAGTCACTTGCTACGGTTGCTCCCTTCCGGGCCTGGCCGGGTTCACAAGTTATCATTGCGGGGGGACCCTGGGGTCACCACAGATTTGCAGCCTTGCTGCAACGCCGTGGATTATCCATCATGCCCTCGTCTGGATCAAGGGAAATAACCTCCGTTTGGCCGCGATTGCTTTTAAGTGAACATAAGATAAACAAAAGCTTGTGTTTCTCTTATGGTCAAAGTACCAATAGATGTTTATTCTGTTCGACCAGTTTAGGCCCAATCCCCTTTACCTGAGCCAACTCATCAATGGATTTGAATTTTCCTTGGCTGCTGCGATATTCCACAATCGCTTTGGCCTTGGCCTCTCCTATCCCTTTCAGTAGCTGCAACTCAGATTCCGAGGCAGTATTAATATTGATTTGGTGAACCTGTGCTTGTCCGGCTGGTGACGTTTGTGAAGTTTTGTCTTTAGTGGGCTCTCCGGCGTACAGGGGGAAACTCAGACTGGTTGCAAGTAATAAAGCATAGAATGGTGTTTTCATTGAAGACTCCTTGTCATGGTCATTGAGGCCGAGATCCCTTTCCTTGGCCTAAAAGAAATGTAGACCAGCGCACGGATATTGCCAAATTATTGCAACTAGACATTAGTACAACAGCCTAATGTGACACAGATCACCGTTTCAAACTTTCATTCTCTTTCAGTAATATAAAGGCAACGCCTCTTAGCTAACCGTTTGAAACAAAAAAACGCCCAAAGGCGACAAATTTAAGTGATCCAGCTCTCCAATTTACCAATTTCGTGATAGATTCCTCATACAAATGTATTAGGCAAGGTGGTTAAGTTACCCAATAAAGCCCTTTGCCAAATGTGAGCTATACCCTAAATTGCTTGCCATAAAAACAAGACGAGGAAGTTAACAATGTCTTTAGAACAAACGGAAAGCTTACCCCCTTCGCAGACAGAGAAGAGCACCCAACAACGTAACATGTTGATTTTGGCCGCAGATATCTTGCTGCTTTTTCTATTGCACAATTTTTTACCTTTTGAACCCGGGGTAAATACCGGTCTGTCTATCTTGGTATTTGCCGCTGTGCTCTGGCTTACTGAAGCCATTCATCTGAGTATCACGGCGATACTCATTCCGGTTCTGGCGGTATTTTTCGGTGTGTTTGAAACCAAAGCTGCCATGAGCAACTTTGCTAATCCAATTATCTATTTGTTTTTTGGTGGTTTTGTATTGGCTGCAGCCCTGCACCATCAAAAAATCGATACCCTTATCGCCCAAAAGGTGTTACTGGCTTCCAAGGGTAAACTCAGTATCGCCTGTATGATGCTGTTCGGGGTAACCGCGTTGCTGTCTATGTGGATCAGCAACACAGCCACCGCAGCCATGATGTTGCCTCTGGCGTTGGGAATTTTGCAGCAACTGGATAGAGAGAGCCAGCACAACACCTATGTCTTTATGTTGCTGGGTATCGCTTATTCGGCCAACATTGGTGGCATAGGTACTCTGGTGGGCAGTCCGCCAAACGCCATCGCCGCTGCCCAAGCCGGCTTGAGCTTCAGCGACTGGCTGGAGTTTGGCCTCTTGACCGTGGCTTTGATGTTGCCAACCATGCTGATCGCCCTCTATCTGTATTTCAAACCGGACTTATCGGTGGAATGTAAACTGGATATCGAAGATCAGAAACTGAGTTTTCAGGGAAAACTGACTCTGCTTATTTTCCTGGCCACAGTTTGCTGCTGGATCTTCAGTAAGCCCTTATCAGAGGCGCTCGGTGGTATCAGCCAGTTTGATACCATAGTCGCGCTTTCTGCAGTGGTTTTGCTGGCAGGACTTGGCTTGGTTGGTTGGAAGAAGATAGAAAAAACCACCGACTGGGGTGTACTGATACTGTTTGGCGGCGGTCTAACCCTGAGCGCCGTACTGAAAACCACGGGTACCAGCGTCTTTCTGGCACACTGGATGACAGACATCTTCGGCAGTACCCATATGTCGCTGTTCGTGTTCGCGGTCATTTTCTTTGTGGTGATGCTGACCGAGTTTGCCAGTAACACCGCCAGTGCCGCTCTGCTGGTACCTGTGTTTGCTGCCATAGCCGAAGCATTGGGGCTATCGCCCGTAATGCTGTCAGTGCTCATAGGTATTTCGGCATCCTGCGCCTTTATGCTGCCGGTGGCCACGCCCCCCAACGCCATAGTCTATGGCTCAGGCTACATAAAGCAATCTGAAATGATGCGAGTCGGTGTTATCATCAACTTCATCAGTATGTTGGTGCTCTATATCATAGCCCACACCTTCTGGGGCATTTGATTCTCTAAAGCCCGAAAAACAAGGCGAGCCATGCTCGCCTTGTCTCTTTTAACTGATCACTGTCAGTGCCTGCTCCAGATCAGCTATCAGGTCATCCACATCCTCAAGCCCGGCCGAAATTCGCAGCAGACTGTCACCTATACCGGCTTTAATACGCGCCTCCTGGGTATAGGGTGAATGGGTCATGGACGCCGGATGCTGAATAAGTGACTCACAATCCCCCAGACTCACAGCAATTTTGAACAGTCTCAGTCGATTGACAAAGGCCATGGACTGCTCCAAATCGGCCTTAAGCTCAAACGCCAACACCCCACCGGCCCTACGCATCTGCGAGCCGATAAACTGATGGCCCGGATGGGAAACCAACCCGGGATAATGTACTTTGGCCACGGCTTGATGGGATTCGAGATACTGCGCCAAGCGCTCGGCATTATCGCAATGACGTTCGAGTCGCACCGAGAGGGTTTTCAGGCCTCGCAAAATCAACCAGGCATCGAAAGGCGATAGCACGGCACCAATATCTTTTAGCTGTTGTTGCTTGATGGCCGTTATCGCCGCTTGCGAACCACAGATGATACCGGCAATAACATCGCCATGGCCATTGAGATACTTGGTGGCGCTGTGAACCACAAGATCGATTCCCAACTGCAGAGGCTGCTGCAACAGCGGGGTCATAAAGGTGTTGTCCACTATGCTGGTCAGTTGATGGCGCTTGGCAATAGCGGCTATGGCACAGAGATCATATACGGCCAGATGCGGGTTCACCGGGGTTTCACAGAAAATCACCCGAGTGTTGGGACGAATAGCCGCCTCGACCGCCGCGAGATCGGAAAAGTCCACCAGAGAAACCTCAATACCGAAGCGGGCAAACTGCTCTGTCATCAAAGAAAAAGTACAGCCATAGACGGCCGAGGAAGCCAGCAGATGATCGCCACAGCTCAAGTATCCCAGCAAGGCCGCCGATACCGCCCCCATGCCGGACGCGGCAGCAGCTGCTGCTTCAGCGCCTTCAAGCAACGCCAAACGCCGCTCAAGCTCGGCAACCGTTGGGTTACCCAAGCGGGTGTAGATATAGCCCTCTTCTTCACCGGCAAAGCGGCGACCACCGCTTTGGGCGGTATCAAAACAGAAGGTGGCACTCTGATATAAAGGCGATACCAGTGCCCCGGAAGGCTCGCCAGAGTGGCCGCCATGAATAGCCAGTGTGGCTGAGTGCAGTGCTTTTGGCTGCTTGTGTTGCATGCTTAACTCCCCATGTCAGTCCGACCATCCCTTATATTGTTATTCGGCTTATCGCCCGGGATGATTCAGTTGTCCTGTCACCAACATACTGAGTCAGCAAGACTTGCCCAAATCGGCAAGCAAAAATCATTACTCCTTGGTTGTAAAATCTTTGTTACGTTCGGGTTTCCTCACCAGCACAGAAGCGGAAAAATCCTTTAGCTCCAACAGCAGTTCTTTATGGATCCGCGACAGTTTGGGCTTGCTGGCACTGGAAAATGCCAGCGGCCGACAAAGCGCCATCGCCTGATAGCCAAGTCTCGCCGTCAACAAACCGCCCCCCAGTCCCTGACCGAGCCGCGCCGAAAGCTTGCCGGACATCTCTACCGACAGCAATTGGGTGCCAAAGTCGGTGGCAAGCTCTGTGGTGCCGGCATAGAGAATATTGACCAGGATCCCGCGAATCAGCCGAATACGGCTCCAATAACCCAGTTCAACCCCATAACAGCGGGCAATATCCTGGATCATCTTCTGATTACGCCAGAGGATCAGCGCCATATCCAGTACCGCCAGCGGGCTGGCCGCCAGCAATAGGGCCGATTCGGCCGCATAACGGCGCACCAGCTTCATGCCAACCTTGTCACGCTCGGTCAGCACTACCTGATCAAACAGCTGCAACTGCTCGGCGTCATTCTGCTCCGGATTCAGCAGCGACTGCAGCCTGTCCTGCTCCGGCCCCTTGGGCATCTGCTTGCAAATACCATAGATAAAATCGCGCGCTTCGCCCATCTGCATACTGCCGAGCAGGCGTTGCCCGGTTTGCTGGGTATCTTCCACCTGGCGCAGGCGTTTGAGTTTGCGCCATTCCCCGAAACAAAGCTTGCCTACCCAGGCCAGCACCAAAGCGAGCACCAGGCTGTAAAAACCAAACAGCCAAGGGCTGTCGCGCCAGGCATCGATAAGACCCAGCAGTGTCTGCAGCACCACTGCCGCCATCACGCCCAACAGGGCCAAACGCGCCAACCAGGACCAGCGTTTGGGCTTGAGGGAGATGAGTTGATCCGCCTTGGGCTGTGCACTCAGCACTTGTTCCAGTTCGGCTTCTGTGGGGTATTCAACAAAGTCACCGCCTTGGAAATCCTTGGCCGCGGCCAATTCGGCGGCGGATTCCGGCTGATGACTGAAAATTCTCTGTGGCGCCAACTCTGTGGTTTGCGCCTCATCAGCGTGACTGCCGTTGTCGGCAGCATTATCAACACGCTTTTCTGAACTGTGTTTTGCCACGACTTACCTCAACTTGTCGCCCAAAAGAAACTCCAGCAGGTGATCGAGCCGGATATGTTCATAGCCTTGTTCCGGTTGGCTGTCGGGCGGCGCAAACTCACAGAAATGAAATCCCTGCCTTTGCCAGAACGCTTTTTCAGGCAAGGCTCTGGGCACCTCGCCCGGATACAGGGTCACCTTCTGTCCATCGCTCATGCGCCGGCCACAGACCACTTCCACCTCCACGCCATCTGCATCTTTGACCATACCGTGACGAGTCGCCTTGATGGCGCTGATGGCCATGGTTTCCACCCGACTGCCGGCAAATCCGGCCTGCTGCCGACTGGGTGCCAACATAGCGCTGAGCAGTGACAACACATTGCCCTGCTGATCCCGGGTCACCTGATCGACTTTACTGGCGGCAAACAGCAGAGTATCTATTCGGGGAGCAAACAAACGTCGCAGCAAATTAGACTGCCCATACTGGAAGCTGGCGCTGATGGCATTGAGAGCTTCGGCCATATCTTCAAACTGCGCCTTGCCACGATTAAGGGCGCTGAAACAATCCACCAGAATTAACTGACGATCGAAACCGGCAAAATACTCCTGGTAGAAGGGCTTGACCACCTTGGCCAGATATTGCTGATATCTGTGCCTGAGCACCTGATAATTACTGCGACGTCCGGCCGATGCCAGTTGCTGCTTGTCTTTGAGTTGCTCAGGTAACAGGGGAAAAAAGGCCAAAAGTGGCGTACCGGCCAGCTCTCCGGGCAGCAACATTCTCCCCGGCTGTGCCTGATAAAACCCCTGTTGATGCACCAGATCCAGCAGTAGTAACCGATAACTTTCGGCAATGGCGGCCAGCGCCTGATCGTCGGCATCGGCGTACAAATCCAGCGTCGCCAGCGCCGCAGCAAATTTAGGGTAAAGAGGCGAGGATTCCAGGGTTGATTGCCGGGCAAAGCGGGTTTCAGACCAGCGGTTAAAGTCCTGGCTCAACATGGGCAAATCCAGCAACCACTCCCCGGGATAATCGACTATGTCCAGATGCAGCTTGGCGCTGTCGGCCAATTTTGCCAACATCCCTTTGGTAGGCACATATTTGAGCGTCAGCCGCAGCTCACTGATGCTGCGGGTCGATGCCGGCCAACTGGGCCTGGCCGCGGTCAAACTGGCAATCGCCGCATCAAAATCAAAACTGGCTATGGTCAAATCCGGCTGCAGCTCCCGCCTTACCCCGAGTAACCGTCCGTCGCGGCACACCTGAAATAGGGGTAAGCCCCTGCCATCAGGCTCGGTGCCTGCGCGCAACAGTCTATCCACCAGCGCGGTAATGAAGGCCGTCTTGCCGGCGCCGGAAAGGCCGGTAACCGCCAACCTAAGATGCCTGTCTGTGGTGCGCTGTGCCAACTCACGAGTTTTGTGTTTGAGTTTGCCGAACTCTTGCCTGACGCTTGCCATAATTCTCCTGATACAAACAAACGGGGCGGTAAGCACCGCCCCTTGAACAAGGATTTATAGGTTGTTGAACTGTCTTTTCAACTCGAATTGCTCAGAGGTGACATGTTGTTCGAGTGCCCTGAGCCTATGCTCCAGCGATTGAAAGCGATTGCTTACATCTCTGAGCGCTTGCCCGGCGGGTTCCCCGGCTTGCCAGACCTTTTTCTTGACCCCAATGTCCTTATGGGTGTCTTTGGCTGTCCAAGGTTTGACATCCAGTATCATCCACAGCACCAGATAGGTGATAATCACCATTCCATAGCCACCGAGTAAAAGGATTGAAACCGTAGCGACCCGAACCAACCAAGGTTCCAGATTAAAGTACTCGGCTACCCCGGCACAGACCCCGGCTATCTTCCTTTGCTGGGGAATGCGGTAAAGAGTACGCTTGCCTGATTCAGTCATGACGTTGCCTCCATTCCGGGGACTCGGCATCCAGGATGGCTTCCAGTGTTTCAATCCTTTGGCCCATCTTGTCAGCTGTGTCTATCAAGTCGTTAAGCTGTTTGAACTCTGCCTCGGTAAGCCCCTGGCTCACCTGACGTTTACTGCGGTAATGCAGAATCAACCAGATTGGCGCCACAAAGATCATGAAGATAATCAGGGGTGCCAGCAGTAAGTCCATATCCATAAATCACCTCTGAGTCTGTATTATTTTTTGGTTTTGGCGCTATCGCCTTTCACCTTGGCCTTCAAGGCTTCCAGCTCGGCGCTGACAGAATCTTCGGCCTTGAGTGCCGCAAATTCCTCTTCCAGACTGGACTTCTTGCCACCCAGATCATAGGACTCAACTTCAGCCTCCAGACCTTCGATGCGACGCTCATACTGTTCAAACTTGAGCATGGCATTGTCGATTTTGCTGGAATCCAGCTGCTTTTTCACTTCCAGGCGTGAAGAAGCAGTTTGCTTGCGCATTATGATGGTCTTCTGGCGAGCCTTGGCATCGGCCAGCTTTTCCTGCAGTTGACCCACTTCCTCTTTCAGGCGGGCGATATGCTCTTCAACCACCTCGAGCTCTTGCTCCAGGGTTTGCGCCAGCGCTGCGGCTTTTTGCTTTTCAACCAGCGCGGCCTTGGCCAGATCTTCCCTGTCCTTGGTCAGTGCCAGCTCGGCCTTTTCCTGCCAATCCTGCACCTGAAGTTGCACTTTGCCAATACGGCGGAGTAACTCTTTCTTCTCTGCCAATACTTTAGCCGAAGTAGAACGTACTTCAACCAGGGTATCTTCCATTTCCTGAATGATCAGGCGCACCATTTTTTCCGGATCTTCTGCCTTGTCCAGCAAGGCACTGATGTTGGCATTAATGATGTCGGCAAAACGTGTGAAAATTCCCATAATCCTGTCCTCTACATTTATTGTGGGTCTCGACTCTTGTAATACAGATCCCGTGCCAACTTTTAATTTATCAATAATATCAATGGCATAATATAAAACTTAACTTTTACTTTATTTATTTAACCTACCCGCATATTATGATTTTCACCAATTATTAGCGTTTAAGACTAACTGTTATCGTGGCCAATCCCTATCAACAAGACAATCTTATCGGTCAATCCAATGCCCTGTTGGAGGTGTTGGAGCACGTTTCCCAAATCGCACCTCTGTCCAAACCTGTGCTTATCATAGGCGAGCGGGGGACGGGTAAAGAGCTGATCGCCGAACGTCTACACTATCTTTCCCAGCGCTGGGATCAGAGTTTTATCAAACTCAATTGTTCCTCTCTGAGTGAAAATCTACTGGAAAGTGAACTGTTTGGCCATGAGTCCGGCGCATTTACCGGCGCCAAGGGGCGTCATGAAGGCCGCTTCGAGCGCGCCGACGGCGGCACCCTGTTTCTCGATGAACTGGCCAATACGTCCGGCCTCATTCAGGAGAAGCTGCTGCGGGTCATTGAATATGGCGAATATGAAAGGGTGGGCGGCAGCAAGACTCTCAATGCCGATGTCCGCCTAATCTGCGCCGCCAATGAAGACTTACCCAGTCTGGCGGAAGCCGGCGAGTTTCGAGCCGATCTGCTCGACCGTTTGGCGTTCGATGTGATCACCCTGCCGCCGCTGCGCTGCCGCCGGGAAGATATTCTGCCATTGGCCGAATACTTTGCCGTGGGGATGGCGCGTCAGCTCAAGCTGGAGCTGTTTACCGGTTTTGCCGCCGCAGCCGTGGCGACCATGATGGATCACAGCTGGCCGGGTAATATTCGGGAGCTGAAAAATGCCATAGAGCGCAGCGTCTATCGCCATGGTCATAACCCCGAACCGATTGAGAACATAGTGCTCGACCCTTTTGCCTCGCCCTACCGGCCCACCAAGCGGGTCAAGACCCATAGTCGCCAGCTGGTGACCGCTGAAGTTGGCAATGAAGTCCTTAACGGCAGTGCCGCCGCAGCGACAAACGATAGCTCGGAACCTTCGGCAAACCAGATACAGTTCCCGGTGGACTTCAAACAGTGCTGTGAAGACTTCGAGACCGACCTGATTCAACGTGCGCTCAGTGCCAGCCAGTTCAATCAAAAGAAAACCGCCGAACTACTGGGACTTAGCTACCATCAGCTCAGAGGCATACTGAAAAAATACAATTTGCTCGATAAGGCATAAGCCGATTGCCCAGGTAACGGCTGCACTGCTAAAATGTTCGGTCAACATCTGAATAACTAACGATTTTGCAATGAATCTGCTGACGTTACGCCCCGGGCGAAGCTCTGAAGCAATAGCGCAAGTCTCCAGGAGCAAGCTCTACGGAGATCTTGTGGCAGGGCGATTATTCCGCTCATGCCGGCGCCTGAAGCTGACCGGGAGCATATTGACCGGCCTGGCTCTGACAATGCTGCTTGGCGGCTGTGGTCAACAGAAAGTGCCCTCCGGCCTGGTATACTGCTCCGAGGGCAATCCCGAGTCCTTCAACCCACAGCTGGTGACCTCAGGAACCACTATCGATGCCACCTCGCACCAGATTTACAGTCGCTTGGTGGATTATGATCCCGAGAACGGCGATATCACCCCGGCACTGGCAACCGAGTGGCAAATAAGCGAAGATGGGCTCAGTTATGAGTTTGAGTTGCGCCAGGGTACCCGGTTTCACGAGCAGCCCTACTTTCACCCCAGTCGGCCTTTTAACGCCGATGATGTACTATTCAGTTTCAATCGCATCATAGACAAACAGCACCCTTTCCACGACGTGGCCCAAGGCGGTTACCCCTTTTTCCAAAGTATAGGCTTTGCCGGGCTGATAAAATCCATCAGCAAACTGAGCGAATACAGAGTCAGATTTGAACTCACCCAGCCCGATGCCTCATTCCTGTCCAACCTGGCCACCGACTTTGCGGTGATCCTTTCCAAAGAATATGCCGATCAGCTTCTCGCCCAAGGCAGCCCGCAGCAATTGGATAACCAGCCGGTTGGGACAGGCCCCTTTATGCTGGTGCAGTATGTTAAGAATGAATATATCCGTTATCGACGCCACCCAGGTTACTGGGGCAATATGCCGCAGTCTGAAATGTTGGTGTTCGATATCACGCCGCGAAGTACCACCCGCCTGGCCAAGCTGATCACCGGCGATTGCAGCGTCTCGGCCTTGCCCAAGGCCGGTGAGTTGCCGGTGATTGAGCAGCACGACAACCTGGTTTTGGAGAGTCGCCCCGGAATGAACGTGGCCTATTGGGCCTTCAATACCCAAAAGCCGCCATTCAACGATGTCAGGGTCAGACGGGCGTTGGCTTACGCCATCGACAAGCAAAACCTGCTAAGGGCCGTTTATCAGGACACCGCCGTAGAGGCAACCGGTATACTGCCGCCCTCATCCTGGGCTTATTCCGACTCGGCCAAGAGTTATGACTATGCCCCGGACAAAGCCAGGGCGCTGCTGGATGAAGCCGGCATAGATAAACTGGAGCTGGATATCTGGGCTATGCCTGTGGCACGAATTTACAACCCCAATGCGCTGAAGACCGCCGAGCTGATCCAGGCCGATTTGGCGACCATAGGTGTCAAGGTCAATATCGTCAACTACGATTGGAGTGTCTTTACCCAAAAACTGGCACGCAGTGACTATGACTCGGTACTCATCGGCTGGAACGCCGACAACAGCGATCCGGATAACTTCTTCACCCCCTTGCTCAGTTGTGGCTCCATCGCTTCCAACAACAACCGTTCCCGCTGGTGTAACCCCAGATTTGACGCCCTGCTCAACCAGGCCAGACGCGTGACAGACAGAGAAAGTCGCAGTTTGTTGTACCGCCAGGCCGAGGCGATTCTGGCACAAGATATGCCGCTGGTCAGTCTGGCACATGCCAAACGTATGGCGCTAAAAAATGCCAGTGTAACCGAAACCAGCCTAACGCCTTTCGGCGGCATCGCCTTTGCCAATATAGGCCACAGCAATAAAGCGGCAGCAGATGCCCCAATGCCGCCCGCCAAGGATCAAGAATGATGGCTGCTTACCTATTGCGCAGACTCAACCTCTTTGTCGCCACCTCTCTGTTGCTGATTGGTGTACTCTTCTATGCCACCAGTTTGTTTCCGGTTGACCGCATTTACGCCCTGACCGGGATCCAAGCACCGAGTGATACCCAGGAGGCACAAATCATCGCCGATTATCATCTCGATGGCGGCTCTTTGGCCCAGTTTATGGGGTATTTAACCCAGAGACTCAGTGGCGATCTCGGTATTTCTGTGACCTCTCAAAGGCCGGTAGCAGAAGAGCTGTTGGCGGTACTGCCGGCCTCTTTCGAGCTGGCAACTGTATCCGGTTTATTTGCCATCATCTTCGGGGTACCGCTCGGAGTGCTGGCCTCGCTGAGTAAACAGAAACTGACCCAAAATGCCATCATGGCGGTAACACTGACAGGTTACTCGATTCCGGTATTTTGGCTCGGGCTGTCCCTATCACTTTGGTTCGGGGTCAGGCTGGGTTGGCTGCCAATTTCAGGGCAGATAAACCTGCTCTATGAAATAAAGCCTGTGACTGGCTTTATGCTGATAGATACCCTGCTGTCCGACTCGCAATATCGCTTATCCGCCTTTAAGGATGCCGCCTTGCACATAATCCTGCCGGCGCTGACCTTGTCTGTGTTGCCCTTTACCGTGGTGGTACGTATTACCCGCTCGGCGATGATGAATGTGATGAACCAGACCTATATCCGCGCCGCCGAAGCAAGAGGCCTGCCAACCAGTAAAATCGTATTGCGCCACGCCCTGCCCAACGCCTTGATCCCCCTGCTCAAACACTTGGGACTTATGCTGGGGCCATTTGCCAGTTATGCCATAGTGGTGGAAGTGATCTTCAGTTGGCCCGGGGTAGGCTCCTGGCTGGTATCTGGTATCTATCAGCGGGATTACACTGTGATCCAGGGCGGCACACTGGCGGTGGCGCTGCTGATTATCTTTCTGAGCATTTTGATTGAAGTGCTGCACACGGCCACCAATCCGCTCAGCAGGAAGGAACTCTATGCCTCAAATTAAGATTTATCAGGAAGACGATATTCCATCCCCCAGCCTCAAGCTCTGGCGTACCTTTGCCGCCAATCCTTTTGCGCTTGCCGGGCTTTGGGGCGTGCTCTGTCTGCTGATCCTGACAATGTTCGGGCCCATGATGGCCCCCTACCCGGCCGATTTTCAAGATCCCAATGCCCTGTTACTACCGCCATCCTGGGACGATCTCGGCACGGTTGAGCACTTTCTCGGTACAGATGATCTCGGCCGGGATATCTTTTCCCGCCTGCTACACGGCACCAGCTATACCTTCGGCATGGCACTGGCAATTGTCGCCACCGCGCTCCTGGTCGGATTTATCATAGGTTCATTCTCGGGGATGATGCGCGGCCTCAAGTCCAGTATCCTAGGGCACCTACTTGATGCCTTGCTGTCGATTCCATCACTCTTGATGGCTATTCTGGTGGTCGCGGTAATGGGCCCCGGGCTGATGAACGTATTCTGGGCCGTGGGTATCGCACTCACCCCTCAGTTTGTGCGCGCCATACATCAGGCCGTGCATGAAGAGTTACAAAAAGAGTATGTCACCGCCGCCAAGTTGGATGGCGCAAACGGTCTACAGATATTCTGGTTTGTGATTATGCCCAATGTCTGGGAGACTGTGATTATTCAAACAACGCTGGCAATTTCAGCGGCCATTTTGGATATCGCCGCGCTGGGATTTCTCAACCTCGGCGCCCAGGCACCCAAATCCGAATGGGGCGCCATGGTATTCCAGGGACTGGATAATCTGCTGACCGCCCCCTGGACTGTGACCATTCCGGGAGCCGCTATCCTGTTGAGTGTGTTGGCCGTCAACCTGGTTGGCGATGGACTGAGATCGGCGCTTGCGCCCATCAGAAACTGATTATGCCGTTACTCGATATACGAAATCTCACCATAGAACTGGACACGCCTCAGGGACGAGTCAAGGCGCTGGAAAAAGTCAGCCTGACGGTCAATGCCGGTGAAATCCATGGTCTGGTCGGTGAATCCGGCTCGGGCCGTTCTCTTATGGCACGGGCCATTCTCGGGATCCCCGGCCCCAACTGGACTGTCACCGCCGATCGCATGATGTGGGATGGCCGCAACCTGATGGAGATGACCCAGTCGGAGCGGCGCAGCCTTATGGGCTCTGATATGTCGATGATATTTCAGGACCCCTCCGGCAGCTTTGACCCGGCACTCACTGTGGGCAGCCAATTGATTGAAGCCATGCCGTTAAATAGGCAGATACCTTTCTTTCGCCGCGGTAAAGAGCGACGCCTCACTGCCCAGAAATGGCTGCACAAGGTGGGAGTCAAGGAACCGCGGCGGGTGCTGGGCAGCTATGCCTGGGAGCTCTCCGAAGGTGAATGCCAGAAAGTGATGATCGCCATGGCGCTGGCCAACCGTCCCAAGCTGTTAATTGCCGATGAACCCACGGCTTCGATGGAACCCAGTACCCAGGCGCAGATATTCCGCCTGTTGACCCAGCTCAATCAGTTGCAGAACGTCGCCATCTTGCTGATCAGCCACGAGTTGGACACACTGTCGAACTGGTGTAACCGGCTAACAGTGCTCTACAGCGGCCAGGTGATGGAATCCGGACCTACCGCAGAGCTACTTGAACAGCCTTATCATCCCTATACCAAGGCGATGTTGGACAATATGCCGGACTACTCCGGTCCTGCAGCCCACAAAACACTGATGCCGACTCTGCCGGGCTCGGTACCGGCGCTGCAACATCTGCCGATAGGCTGTCGCCTGGGGCCTCGCTGTCCGGAAGCCCGTAAACAATGTGTGGTGCAACCGCAGCTGAGCCATCATAAAGACAGATACTACGCCTGCCATTTCCCCTACCAGAGTGAGCCTATTGATGACGACTCCCTTGCTTAAAGTCACGGACCTGAGCAAACGCTATTTCAGCGGTTACAAGGGCTTTCGCCGCCAATATACTGAGGCCTTGGCGCCCATTTCTTTCGAACTCAACAGTGGCGAAACCCTGGCTATTGCCGGTGAAGCCGGCTCAGGCAAGAGTACTTTGGCCCGCATTTTGGTCGGCGCCGAGTATCGCAGCGGCGGAGAAATTCTGTTCAATGGCGAGCCTCTCGACAGCCATGATCTGAAACACCGCTGCAGACTTATCCGGATGATATTCCAGGATCCCAACACCTCACTCAACCCAAGGCTAACCATAGGGGAACTGCTCAATGAGCCGCTGAGGTTCAATACCCGGCTGTCGGCCCATGCCCGTAGCGAGCAGGTGGTTGAGACTTTACGTAAAGTGGGCTTGCTGCCGGAACATGTGGAGTTTTACCCCCACATGATTTCCGAAGGCCAGAAGCAGCGGGTGGCGGTGGCTAGAGCCTTGATGCTCAACCCAAGGATCATTATCGCCGATGAAGCTCTGACAGCCCTGGATCTCTCGGTGCGGGCCCAGATCCTCAACCTGCTGCTCAAGCTGCAAAAAGAGATGGGGCTTTCCTATATATTTGTGTCCCACAATCTCAATGTTATTCGTCATGTCAGCGACAAGATCATGGTGCTACACAAGGGCGTAATGGTGGAAAAGGCCGCCACCGAGACCCTGTTCAATGATCCGCAACACGAATACACCCAAAGATTGTTGCAGGAGCAGGCACAATTGACCCGCAAGCGTTGAGAATAAGTCAAACTGCTCCAACCACTACCCTGTTGGCAGGCTTTTTGAAAAAATCAGTACCAATTCAAGTTGAAATACTTATCCTAATGACAGTTTTCGGAAGAAGAAGCTAAGACATGATTATTAAACCTAAAATTCGTGGTTTCATTTGTACCACTACTCACCCTCTGGGCTGTGAAGCCAACGTGCTGGAACAGATCAACACCACCAAGGCCAAAGGCAAGATAGCCAATGGCCCCAAGAAAGTACTGGTGGTAGGTTCTTCCAGTGGTTATGGTCTCTCCTCCCGTATTGCCGCCGCCTTTGGTTCCGACGCTGCCACTATCGGGGTCTTTTTTGAGAAACCCGGCACTGAGACCAAACCCGGCACAGCCGGTTGGTACAACTCGGCGGCGTTTGACAAGTTTGCCAAGGCTGAAGGCCTGTATTCCAAAAGCATCAACTGTGATGCCTTCAGCCATGAAGCCAAAGCCAAGGTAATTGAGCTAATCAAGGCCGATCTGGGCCAGATAGACATGATAGTTTATTCACTGGCCTCACCCGTGCGTAAACTGCCTGACAGCGGAGAAGTGATCCGCTCGGCCCTCAAGCCTATCGGCGAGTCATATCGCTCTACCGCGGTAGATACCAACAAAGACACCATCATTGAAGCCTCGGTTGAGCCGGCCACAGAGCAGGAAATCAACGACACTGTTACTGTGATGGGGGGGCAGGATTGGGAACTGTGGGTAGATGCCCTCGACAAGGCCGGTGTGCTGGCTGATGGCTGCAAAACAGTTGCTTACAGCTATATAGGTACAGAGCTGACCTGGCCTATCTACTGGCACGGCGCTCTGGGTAAAGCCAAGATGGATCTCGACCGCGCCGCCAGTGAGCTAAACCAAAGACTGGCCGCCAAGGGTGGCAGCGCCAATGTCGCTGTGCTCAAGAGTGTGATCACTCAGGCCAGTTCGGCTATTCCGGTAATGCCACTGTATATCGCCATGGTATTCAAGAAGATGCGCGAAGAAGGCCTGCATGAAGGCTGCATGGAACAGATTTACCGTATGTTCAGTGAGCGCCTTTACAAGGCAGATGGCAGTAAACCAGAAGTAGATGATGCCAACCGCCTGCGCCTGGACGATTGGGAACTGAGAGAAGACATCCAGCAGCATTGCCGTGATCTCTGGCCACAAATCACCACAGAAAACCTCAGTGAGCTGACCGATTACCGTGAGTACAAGGCCGAATTCCTTAAGCTGTTTGGCTTTGGTATCGAAGGCATAGACTATGATGCCGACGTTAATCCAGCCGTTGAGTTTGACGTGATTGAACTCTAAATTGAAACAATAACGCTGACCGAAAAACGCCGCTATCAAGCGGCGTTTTCTTTTACCACCACAAGTAAAGGGTAAATTATAAGCTTTCAGGCGATGAATCGACTGTGGGCATTTTACCTATGGTTGCAGAATCAGCGCTTGGAGCCCAAATTTGTCGCTTAGGCATCCATCTCGAGGACGATTGAGTTTATACTCTTTACCTTGCTAATTATTCTTCCAGGAGAAAACCATGAAAATCAGTGCACGCAACTGTCTTGGCGGTACCATCAAAGCCATCGAAGAAGGCTCTGTAAACAACGAAGTCACCATTGAACTGGCTCCGGGTGTTGAGCTAACCTCTGTGGTCACCAAAGCCTCCTGTGAGCGTTTGGGGCTTAAAGTAGGTGACAGTGCATACGCACTGATCAAAGCCAGCAGCGTAATGCTGGGTGTTGACGAATAATCAATGAGCAGCGCCGCAAGGCGCTGTTTTTTTTGTTATATATACGGATATCTATTGGGCCAAAGTAGTGGGCCCTAAAAAACAACAAACCTATTTTCAAGAGACGCTGGCCTATATCAACGCCGAGCGTGCCCGGGGAAAGGTCATCAACCCTCCCAAAACTAACACCTTCAACGCTCTGCGTTATACGCCATTATCAGAAGTCAAAGTAGTGCTCCTGGGACAAGATCCCTATCATGGTCCATCAAGCCCACGGCCTGTGCTTCTCAGTGCCCAAAGAGGTGGTGCCACCGCCATCATTACAGAACATATTTCAGGAGCGGGCCAATACTGTCCCGGGGTTTAGGGGGGGGCGAATAAGTCCTCGTGGAACTCTCGCTTCATGGTAACCCTAGGAGATAAATGCCAGACATAAAGAAGCCGGTCATTTGGACCGGCTTCTACGCTAAATCATTGAAGTTATTTACTCATCGCTTTCAGGGTAAACAATTTCAGCTTTGGCCTTCAACATATTGATAACGGCGCGATAGTCATTCTCACCGTACTGACTGTTAAGACCTTGCTTGATGGCCGCAACCTGATCGGCCGGTGCACTTTCTGCATCATGAATGGCATCCAGTACCACCACGGCATAACCGGTCGCCAGCGACACAGTATCAACGCTCAAACCCTCTTTGGCCTTGGCCATCTGGAATGCCTTGCTCACCAAAGCCGAATCTACATCCTGGGTGAAACGTCCTAAGTTGGCATGGCTCTGCAGCGCGATATCAGCATTACCTTCTTTGAGCTTGACCATGTATTCCTGCGCCTTGTCACGAGCAATCTCATTGGCTTTTTGCTGCTTGAGACGTACTTCAATGGCAGGCTTAACCTCGGCGAACTCAAGTGTGCCGGCTTGCTGATGTTCCTTAACGCGGATAACCACGACACGGTTGCGCTCCACTTCCAGCAGCTCACTGTTCATACCTCCCAGTACATCACTGGAGAAGGCGGCTTTGGACAGTTCCGGCTTATCGAAAGGTGCTGGCGCGTTGTCACGGCCGAACAGTCGGGTAGTCTTGATCTCTGCACCAACAGCCTTGGCCGCTTCTTGCAGGTTATCAGGGATTTCATAGCTGGTATCGGCCAATTTCTGCTGCAGACCATAGAATTGGCTGACTGCTTCATCTTGCTTGAGCTGCGCGACTATCTTGTCTTTCACTTCGGCGAAAGGTGCAGTCTGACCGCTCTGGATATCCAGCAGCTTGATGATATGGAAACCGAAAGGCGTCTTGACCACTTTGGAGACATCACCCTTGCTCAGTGCAAACAGGGCGTCATCAAAAGCAGGATCCATCACACCAGGCTCAAACCAACCCAATTCCCCGCCCTTCTCACCGCTCAGGGTATCCTGAGAGTCTGACTTGGCCAGCGCAGCAAAATCAGCGCCGTTTTCCAGTTGCTTGTGAAGATCCTCAGCCTTGGCTTCGGCGTTGTCGGTCGAGGCATCGATCAGAATATGGGCTGCCAGACGCTTTTCGGCTGTCTGATATTGATTCTGATGCTCATCATAGTAAGTCTTGGCTTGCTCATCACTGACCTGAATGCTATCGGCCAAATCTTTGGCATCAAGCTCAACATATTCCAGGCTGATCATTTCCGGACGTTCAAATTGGGCCGGATTGGTGTCGTAGAATGATTTAACTTCCTCTTCGGTCACTGTCGCTTGGTCCAGGAAAGGCTCAGCGTCAACCAGGAGATAGCGAATATCACGGGTTTGTCCCTGCAGCTTAGCCAGAGCTTCGGCTTCACCGTTGAGAACAAACTCGCTGCCAATCAAGGCACTGATCAGCTGACGACGAGTCATATCCACCCGCATACTTTCACGGAAAGTCGCTTGTTGATAGCCCAGTTGGCGCAGAATGGCTTCGAAGCGATCATTGTCAAACTTGCCTTCAGTCTGGAAGGCCGGCTCTTGTCTAATGGCTTCTGCAATTTGAGCATTGGACACTCGCAAGCCCATTTCAGCGGCGGCTTGATCCAGCAGCTTTTGCGCTACCAGACGTTCAAGCACGCCTTGCTTGATACTGGCCAAGTAAGCATCATTGGCCGCCAGGGCGTCAAACATCTCACCCAACTGTTGTTCCAGACGGGCACGCTCGCTTTGATAGGCCTGGTCCAGTTCGGTTGTGGAAATCTCTTCACCATTGACTGTGGCGGCCGGAGCCACTGAGGAGGAACCCAGGTAACTGCTTACACCAGCAAATGCAAAGGAAAGTATCACCAGCACCAAAATAGCTTTGGCTATTACGCCCTGTGACCCTTCGCGAATCTTCTCTAACATCAGACGTCTCGCTTAGCGATTAATAGTAAAAAAAAGGCGCATCTCTTGTGGGATGCGCCTATCTGTAACATGAATGGAGTCTGCAGACGCTACTTCAGCCTATCCTCACACTCCGAAACGTCGGCTAATCCGGCGTTTCTCAATCCGTAAAAAGCACTGCCTGGCAGTGCTTAATCTTTACGAAAGCCTACAAAGGCTACGATGTTAATTAGTTAACAGCGTCTTTCAGAGCTTTACCTGCCTTGAATGCAGGGATTTTAGCTGCAGCGATTTTGATCTCTTTCCCGGTCTGTGGGTTACGACCAGTGCGCTCAGCGCGCTCACGCACTTCAAAAGTACCGAAACCAACAAGAGAAATTTTGTCGCCTTCTTTCAGACCATCAGTCACAGCTGCGATGAAAGAGTCCAGTGCGCGGCCGGCAGCGGCTTTAGAAATGTCAGCACCAGAAGCGATTTTCTCGATTAGTTCAGATTTGTTCATGTCATCCCCTTGAATGTAGTTTTCGCGCCGCAACCAAATCCTTCTCTAGAGCGGTCTGCGGAGGCTTTTATAACAAGCTTGATACCAAAGTTCAAGCTCAGTTGGAAAACCAAAGAATTTAAATTGGATACAGCTCAAAGCCAGTTGCCCCAAGGGCTTGGCACAACTGGCTCTCCACAGACCTAGGCTACCACAGGTCTGGGTTTTGTTAAGCCCCTTTTTTCATTTTTTTTAGTGGCATAGGACATTTTCTTGCGTTAGCCCAAATTTTTTACCACTTCAAAGCCTTCGACTGGTCGCTCAAGCGCCAATTGCAGCACTTCGTCTATCCAACGAACCGGACGAATATCCAAGTCTGCCACTACGTTAGCCGGAATTTCTTCCAGATCCCGTTCGTTCTCCTTGGGTATCAATACCAGTTTAATACCACCTCGGTGGGCCGCCAGCAGTTTCTCTTTCAGGCCACCGATTGGCAGTACTTCACCTCTCAGGGTAATTTCACCTGTCATGGCGACTTCACCCTTGACCGGGTTACCTGTCAGGCTGGAAACCAAGGCAGTACACATAGCGGCACCGGCAGATGGACCATCTTTCGGGGTTGCCCCTTCGGGTACGTGCACATGGATATCACGCTTCTCGTAAAAGTCAGGGTTGATCCCCAACTGCTCGGCGCGCGCCCGAACCACAGTCATAGCGGCCTGGATAGACTCCTGCATCACATCACCCAGCGAACCTGTATAGGTGAGTTTGCCCTTACCGGCCACTGAGGTGGCTTCGATGGTCAGCAAGTCGCCGCCCACTTCGGTCCAGGCCAAACCTGTCACCTGGCCAATCTGGTTCTTGGATTCTGCTTTGCCATAGTCAAAACGCTGTACCCCGAGGAAAGACTTGAGGTTGTCCTGATTGACATCCACATGCTTGGTGTCTTTCTCCAGCATGATCTGCTTCACCACTTTACGGCAGATCTTTGACAACTCACGCTCCAGTGCCCGCACCCCGGCTTCACGGGTGTAATAACGGATCACCCCGAGAATGGCGCTGTCATCGACAGTGATTTCAGTCTTCTTCAGGCCGTTACGTTCAATCTGCTTCGGCAGCAAGTGCTGCTTGGCAATATTGAGTTTCTCATCTTCGGTGTAACCGCTAAGACGGATGACTTCCATCCGGTCCAGCAAGGGGCCAGGAATATTCATCGAGTTGGAGGTGGCCACAAACATCACGTCGGACAGATCGTAATCCACTTCCAAGTAGTGATCGTTAAAGGTCGCGTTCTGCTCTGGATCCAACACCTCCAGCAGAGCCGAGGCCGGATCGCCACGCATGTCCGAACTCATCTTGTCGATTTCATCGAGCAGGAACAGTGGGTTCTTCACCCCGACTTTGGCCATCTTCTGGATAATCTTGCCCGGCATAGAACCTATATAGGTACGGCGGTGACCACGGATTTCCGCTTCATCACGCACGCCGCCCAATGCCACCCGCACATACTTACGGCCGGTTGCTTTGGCAATAGATTGCCCCAGAGATGTCTTACCTACCCCCGGCGGGCCAACCAGACACAGGATAGGGCCCTTGAGCTGTTTCACCCGGCTCTGTACCGCCAGATACTCGAGGATCCGCTCTTTAACCTTCTCCAGACCATAGTGATCTGTATCCAGCACCTGTTCGGCCTTGGAAAGGTCACGCTTAATCTTGGAGCGCTGTTTCCAGGGCACTGAAGTCATCCAGTCAACATAGCTGCGTACCACTGTGGCTTCAGCCGACATCGGAGACATCATTCTCAGCTTGTTAAGCTCGGCAGAAGCCTTCTCTTTGGCCTCTTCCGGCATGCCAGCTTCTTCAATCTTGCGGCCCAGGCTTTCAAATTCGTCATGGCCCTCATCAAGATCGCCAAGTTCCTTCTGAATAGCCTTCATCTGCTCGTTGAGATAATACTCACGCTGGCTCTTTTCCATCTGTTTCTTGACCCGAGAGCGGATACGTTTTTCTACCTGCAGCAGGTCGATTTCCGCTTCCATCATGGCCATCAGATATTCAAGCCGCTCACCGACCTTGACCATCTCAAGTACAGACTGTTTGTCTGCCAGCTTGAGCGGCATATGCGCCGCCATGGTATCGGCCAGTCTGTCGGCCTCTTCGATACCTGAGAGTGAGGTGAGCACTTCGGGAGGAATTTTCTTGTTCAGCTTGATATAGCCTTCAAACTGACTGATTGCGCTGCGTACCAGCACCTCTTCTTCCTTGTCGTCCAGCGCTTCTGACTCCAGGTAGTGTGCGGTGGCAACAAAGAACTCTTCTTCCTGGGTATAACGTTCTATGCGGGCGCGCTTACCGCCTTCGACCAATACCTTGACAGTGCCATCAGGCAGCTTCAGCAGCTGCAAAATGGAAGCGACTGTACCTACGTCGAAAATATCGTCTATGCCAGGCTCGTCCAGATCCGCATCCCGCTGCGCCACAAGAATGATCTGTTTATCCTGCGCCATGGCAGTTTCCAAACAACGGATGGACTTTTCACGTCCTACGAATAACGGAATTACCATATGGGGATAGACCACCACGTCTCTCAGTGGCAGCACGGGCAATTCGATTCGCGCTTCACGCTCTAGGGTCATAGTTCGATTCCGTTTCAGTTAAAGATTACATTGAGTATATTGGGACGCTTTCCCGGCTTTCAATGGTAAAGATAAAAAAAGGAGCCCCAGTGGACTCCTTAATTTTCAACCTGATAGCTTATTGCTCAGTTATTGGTCACCGGCAGCAGCCTGGGAGTCATTATTCTCGTAGATAAGAATAGGCGCTGACTCACCTTTCACCACAGACTCATCGATAACCACCTTGACCACATTATCCATGGACGGCAGGTCATACATGGTATCAAGCAGTATCGCTTCAACGATGGAGCGCAAACCACGGGCCCCTGTCTTACGGGACATGGCTTTTTGTGCTATCGCCTTGAGAGCGTCATCGCGAAACTCAAGTTCGACATTTTCCATCTCGAACAAAGTGGCAAACTGCTTGGTGATGGCGTTTTTGGGCTCGGACAGGATCTGCACCAGAGCCGCTTCGTCCAGTTCACCCAAGGTCGCAACCACAGGTAAACGCCCGATAAACTCAGGAATAAGGCCATACTTGACCAAGTCTTCCGGCTCAACCTGCAACAAAGTATCTGTGATGGTGGCCTTTTCAGCCTGACCTTTAACCTGAGCGCCAAAACCTATGCCACTACCCACATGGGAGCGCTGCTCAATCACCTTCTCAAGGCCTGCAAAGGCACCACCACAAATAAAGAGTATCTTGGAGGTATCAACCTGCAGGAACTCCTGTTGCGGGTGTTTACGACCGCCCTGAGGAGGTACCGCGGCAACAGTGCCTTCAATCAGTTTCAGCAGTGCCTGCTGCACCCCTTCACCGGACACGTCTCGGGTGATGGAAGGGTTATCTGACTTACGGCTGATTTTGTCAATCTCATCGATATAGACAATACCACGCTGTGCCTTGTCAACATCATAGTCGCACTTCTGCAGCAACTTCTGAATGATATTTTCAACGTCTTCCCCCACATAACCGGCTTCAGTCAATGTGGTGGCATCCGCCATGGTAAAAGGCACATTCAGGAACCGCGCCAGGGTCTCTGCCAGCAAGGTTTTACCGCTACCGGTTGGACCGATAAGCAGAATATTACTCTTGCCAAGCTCCACACCATCTTTGGGGGCGCTGTTTTTCAGGCGTTTGTAGTGGTTATAAACCGCAACAGACAACACCTTCTTGGCCTGCTCCTGACCGATAACATAATCATCCAGATGAGCGCGCAGTTCATGGGGAGTCGGCAGTTTGTCCTGATCCCGATTGGGCGAAATCTCTTTTATCTCTTCGCGAATGATGTCGTTACACAGTTCGACACATTCGTCGCATACATATACAGATGGCCCGGCGATCAGCTTGCGAACTTCATGCTGGCTTTTTCCGCAGAAAGAGCAATACAGCAATTTGCCGCTATCACCGTTGCCTTTGTTGTCACCCATTACTCTACCTCTTTTGCAGTCTGCTCTACTGCCATACACTTAAGCGTCTTCAATCTGAGCATAGCCCAGCCATAAGCAAAAATCAGCTTTAACGTTTGGTCAGAACCGAATCCACCAAACCGTATTCCATGGCTTGAGAAGCACTCATAAAGTTATCTCGGTCAGTATCCCGCTCGATGATTTCCAGTGGTTGGCCTGTGTGCTCGGCCAACATCTGGTTCAGCTTCTGTTTAATCCCCAGGATCTCTTGGGCATGGATAGCGATATCCGATGCCTGGCCCTGGAAACCACCCAAAGGCTGATGGATCATCACCCGCGAGTTCGGCAAACAGTGACGCTTACCCTTGGCACCACCGGCCAACAGGAAGGCGCCCATACTGGCCGCTTGCCCGATACATACAGTGCTGACATCCGGCTTAATAAACTGCATGGTGTCATAAATAGCCATACCAGCAGTGACAGAGCCGCCTGGTGAGTTGATATAAAGAGAGATCTCTTTATCCGGGTTTTCTGATTCCAAAAACAGCAACTGTGCCACGATCAAGTTGGCCATGTGCTCTTCAACCTGACCAACCAGGAAGATCACCCGCTCTTTCAACAAACGTGAATAGATATCGTAAGAGCGTTCTCCCTTGGCGGTTTGCTCAACCACCATAGGAACGAGTGCATTAAGTACTGATTCTGGCGCGTTATGCATCATTAACTTTCCCTAAATAAAAAACGGCCCGCATGAGGGACCTCATACGAGCCATTATAAATGGCGAACAACCAAGCAAGTCAAGCTTAGGTTATGCGCGGCCGGTAGCCTTGTTCATAAATTCTTCAAAAGCGACATCTTTCTTAGTCACTTTGGCTGATTTCAGAACCGCTTCAACAGCTTGCTCTTCCAGAGCCAGGTTGCGCATGTTCTGCATCAACTCTTCGTTACCGTTGTAGTATTCAATCACTTCTTTTGGATCTTCGTAGGCAGAAGCCATGGAAGCGATCAACGCCTGTACACGCTCTTCTTCAGCTTTCAGCTCATTGGACTTGATCACTTCGCCAAGCAGCAGACCGACTTTAACACGGCGCTCGGCTTGTTCAGTGAACAACTCGGCAGGCAGTTCAGGCATGTTGGCACCTTGACCACCGAAACGCTGCATGGCCTGGCGACGCAGAACGTCAACTTCACCGTCGATCAGCGCTTTTGGCAGTTCGATTTCATTGGCAGCCAGCAGGCCTTCAAGAACTTGTTCTTTCACATTGGCTTTCAGAGCTTGTTCCAGCTCGCGGCCCATGTTCTTGCTGATCTCAGCTTTCAGAGCGTCGATGCCACCATCGGTGATACCGAACAGCTTGGCGAACTCGTCGTTAACTTCAGGCAGGTTGGCGCCCTTGACTTCTTTCACTGTGATAGCGAACTTGGCGGCTTTGCCTTTCAGGTTTTCAGCGTGGTATTCCTCAGGGAAAGTCACGTCGATGTCGAACTCTTCACCGGCTTTGTGGCCTTTAACGCCTTCTTCAAAACCAGGGATCATGCGACCGCTGCCCAATTGCAGTTCAAAGTCTTCGGCCTTGCCGCCTTCAAACTCTTCACCGTCAACGCTACCAACAAAGTTGATAACCACTTTGTCACCGTCTTCGGCAGCGCGCTCAACCGCTTCGTAAGTCGCGTGTTGCTTGCGCAGGGTTTCGATCATGTTATCAACGTCGGCTTGTTGTACTTCGGCAACAGGCTGCTCAACTTCGATACCGTCCAAGCCTTTGATTTCAACTTCTGGATAAATTTCAAAGGTCGCGGTGAACTCAAACTTTTCGGCGTCAGTGGCACCTGGGGTAAAGGTAGGAGCACCGGCAGGGTTCAACTTCTCGGCAATGATGGCCTCAATGAAGTTGCGCTGCATTACTTCACCGGTAATGTCTTGGCGAATCGCTTTGCCGTAACGCTTTTCAATCACGCTTGCTGGGACTTTACCTGGACGGAAGCCTGGGATACGGGCACGCTTGGCTTCGCGTTGCAGGCTGTCTTTAACCAGTTTTTCGATCTGCTCTGCAGGAACAGAGATGGTCAGGCGACGCTCCAGGCCTTGGGTTGTTTCAACAGAAACTTGCATTGTTTTACCTCGAAATGTGTCTAACGTCCTTTGCAATAGCCGATTGTTTCAACTATTCAGGTATTCGTTTCTTGATCTTTAACTTGACTTAAATGCCCATCAGAAGTGAATTCTGGCACCGGTCGCACATTGTTGATTGTTATCAAGACGCAGCATTATATCGACCGTTCTTAGTGGAGTCGAGCCTCAATGCCACAGAAAAGGGCATAAAAAAAGCGACCTAAGGTCGCTTTTTTTAATAAAGAGTGGGGTGACTGATGGGGCTCGAACCCACGACAACTGGAATCACAATCCAGGGCTCTACCAACTGAGCTACAATCACCACCGAAAGTGGTACGCCCGGCAGGATTCGAACCTGCGACCATCCGCTTAGAAGGCGGATGCTCTATCCAACTGAGCTACGGGCGCAGGACCTGCAAATTCAATTTGCATCCTAAGCGGTACTGACAATGCTATCCACACTGCCCTTGAAATCTGGTCGGTGATAGAGGATTCGAACCTCTGACCCTCTGCTCCCAAAGCAGATGCGCTACCAGGCTGCGCTAATCACCGAAAATTTTCTCCAAGCGCGGTTACAACCGGCTCGCCTCGAGAACGGAGCGCATCTTAGCCCCTCACCCGACAAGCGTCAACGATTTTTTTAAGCACTTTATCTGCTTGGCGAAATTACGTGCTGCTTTAACGAAATTCTGTGTTCTGGACCCTGTTTGTCCATGACACTCCCAAGCCTCACTGGTAAAATGGCGCCGTTTTCAACATCATCGCGCCATACAAAGGATATCCTACACCCATGACAGCCCAACTAATAGATGGCAAAGCGATTGCGCAATCCATAAGACAACAGCTAAAGCAAAAAGTCGCTGCACGTCAAGCAGCGGGACAACGTATCCCAGGCTTGGCTGTTATTCTGGTGGGTGCTGATCCTGCCTCTCAGGTTTATGTCGGCAGTAAGCGTAAAGCCTGCGAAGAAGTGGGGTTCATCTCCCGCTCCTATGATCTGCCTGAGTCCACCAGTGAAGAAGAACTGCTGGCCCTGATAGACTCGCTCAATGAAGATGCCGCCATAGATGGCATTCTGGTGCAGCTGCCGCTGCCAGAACATATTAAAGAATCCAAGGTCATTGAGCGGATCCGTCCCGACAAAGATGTCGACGGTTTCCATCCTTATAATGTCGGCCGTTTGGCTCAACGGATCCCGGTACTGCGCTCCTGCACTCCTATGGGGATCATGACTCTTATCAAGTCTACCGGTATCGATACCTATGGACTGGATGCGGTTGTGGTTGGCGCCTCCAATATCGTGGGCCGTCCCATGACTCTGGAGCTGCTGCTGGCCGGCTGCACCACAACTACTTGTCACAGATTCACCAAAGATCTCGAGGATAAGGTCAGCCGCGCCGATCTTCTGGTGGTTGCCGTCGGCAAACCCGGCTTTATCCCCGGTAGCTGGATCAAACCAGGCGCCATAGTCATAGACGTGGGCATTAACCGTCTAGACAGCGGCCGTTTGGTGGGCGATGTTGACTTTGATATTGCCTGTGAGCGCGCCAGCCACATCACCCCTGTTCCCGGTGGCGTGGGTCCAATGACCATAGCCAGCTTGCTGGAAAACACCCTATTTGCCGCGGAGCAATATCACGACTAAGGGTAGATTGAAACCAACCTCAGTTTGGTTTCAATTTCAAGCGATAAAAAACGCCGGCTTCAACAGCCGGCGTTTTCGTTTCGATTATTGGCAAAGAAGGATTACTTCTTGCGCCAGCTGGTTCCTTGTGGGCCATCTTCCAGCACCACCCCCAGCTCATTCAATCTGTTGCGGGCAACGTCGGCAGCAGGCCAATCCTTTTCGGCACGGGCACGGTTACGCTCGGCAATAAGCGCTTCGATCTCAGCCACTTCATCGTCGCTGCCATCGCCTTTGAAGAAGGCTTCAGGTGTAGAGCTGACAATTCCCAAAACATCGGCCAGTTGTTTCAGTGACACGCCAAGGGCCGAGGCGGCCGCCATATCCACGCCCTTGAGGCGGTTGATTTCACGCACCATCTCAAACAGCACAGAGTAGGCTTCGGGGGTGTTGAAGTCATCATCCATCGCCGCCTTGAAGCGCTCAACGTACTCTTCGGCAGGCGCGGCTGTAACACTCAGGTCAAGATCTTTGAGCGCTGTGTAAATTCGCTCAAGCGCAGCTCTGGCCTGTTTGAGGTTGTCTTCCGAATAGTTCAGTTGACTGCGGTAGTGGCCGGACAACAGGAAGTAGCGCACAGTTTCGGCATCATAATGTGCCAGCACATCGCGAATGGTGAAGAAGTTACCCAGCGACTTGGACATCTTCTCTTTATCGACCATCACCATGCCGGTATGCATCCAGTAGTTCACATACGGCGTGTCATGGGCGCAGCAAGACTGGGCGATTTCATTTTCATGATGCGGGAACTGCAGATCGCTGCCGCCGCCATGGATATCGAAATGCAATCCCAGGTGTTTGCTGTTCATGGCAGAGCACTCAATGTGCCAACCGGGACGACCCGGGCCCCAAGGTGAATCCCAAGTGGGTTCGCCAGGCTTGGACATCTTCCACAACACAAAGTCCATAGGATCGCGCTTATGTTCGTCCACTTCGACCCGGGCACCGGCCTGCAACTGCTCCAGGTTCTGCCCGGAAAGCTTGCCGTATTCAGGGAAAGAAGCAACGCTGAAAAGTACATCGCCATCATCGGCTACATAGGCATGACCACGGGCGATCAGCGCCTCCACCATTTCGATAATCTCGGCAATATGCAGAGTCGCCCTTGGCTCCATATCGGGGCGCAGCATATTCAGGGCATCAAAATCTTGGTGCATCTGGCCGATGAGACGCTCGGTGAGGCTATCGCAGCTCTCGCCATTTTCATTGGCGCGCTTGATGATTTTGTCATCCACATCTGTAATATTGCGCAGGAAGTTAACCTGGTAACCTGCGTAACGCAGGTAGCGTACTATCATGTCAAAGGAAACAAAGGTCCGGCCATGACCGATATGACACAAGTCGTATATGGTGACACCACATACATACATACCCACTTTACCTGGGTTAATCGGTTTAAATTCCTCTTTTTGGCGGCTCAGACTGTTGTATATCTTCAACATTGACTTTCTCTTCAACAATATAGGATTAGTGGGTAAAACGAATCTGGCAGTTTAACATTGCCACAAGCTCTTGAATACTGCCCTTTATAGCCGGAGTCGGATAAGTTAGAATCCGCCAACAAAATTTATCCTGAGGATCCGATCATGATTACATTGCACACCAACCACGGCGACATCAAACTGGCGCTGGATAGTGAAAAAGCCCCTCTGACTGCGGCCAACTTTATCAAGTACGCCCAGGAAGGCTTCTATGATGGCACTATATTCCACCGCGTTATCGATGGTTTTATGGTTCAGGGTGGCGGCTTTACCGAGCAGATGTCACAGAAACCTACCAATGCCCCTGTGCGTAACGAAGCCAACAACGGTCTGTCAAACAAGACAGGAACCATAGCCATGGCCCGCACCTCTGATCCTCACTCCGCCACCGCGCAGTTCTTTATCAACGTCAACGACAACACCTTCCTGGATTTCAAAAACGAGTCAATCCAAGGCTGGGGTTACTGTGTATTCGGTGAGGTGGTAGAAGGTATGGACGTGGTTAATGCCATCAAAGGCGTAAGCACTGGCAACCGCGGCATGCACCAGGATGTGCCTCTGGAAGCCGTGATCATCGAGAAAGTGACCATAGCTGACTGATAACTTCTGAATGCGCACTCTCTTTATCGGCGATCTGCACCTAAGTGCCGATCGCCAAGATATCCTCAACGCCTTCTATCACTTCCTCGATACCTGTCTTGAACAGGTCGACGCCCTCTATATTTTGGGGGATCTGTTTGAGGTTTGGGTCAGTGATGATTTGGCTGAGCCCTTTGCCCTGGCGCTGGCCGAGCGTCTCTATGAAGTCAGCCGCACCCTGCCGGTATACTTTATCCACGGCAACCGCGACTTTATGCTGGGGAAAGAATACGCCGCCAAAGCGGGGATGACCTTACTGCCCGAAGTGTATCGACTGGAGCTCTATGGCCACAAGACAGTGCTGCTGCATGGCGACAGCCTCTGCACTCTGGACAAGGCCTACCAGCGTTTTCGCCGTTTTCGCAATATGGCATTGCCCCGCTGGATATACCGCCATCTGCCGAAAAAGACCCGCAGCAATATTGCCGCCAAGCTCAGGCAAAACAGCCAGATGCAGAATCAGCTTAAGAGTATTGAGATAATGGATGTTGAGCCGCGTGCTGTGGATGAACTGTTTGCCAGTACCGGCGCCGAGTTGATGATCCACGGTCACACCCATAGACCGGATATCCATCAATTAGTGGCTAATAAGCAGCGCTTGGTGGTGGGAGACTGGTATGAGCAGGGAAGTGTCTTGAGTATCAGTGCCGAGAACATAGAACTGACCAGCCTGCCTTTTATAGAGAAAAGCCAACAGAGCCGACTTTAGTTGAGCTCATTCAGCCCCAGTTTTATCTGTGTGGCTGTGTCGGCCCGCATTGAATCTGGCCTGCCCTGGTAACCGATAAAACCCATCCAATCAGTCTCAGCTGCCGACCCTGTCGGCATCTGCATTTACCTAGTATTGGCGCAACATCGAGTAGTTTAAAGCGGCGCGCCGCTGTGAAACCTGAATTCATCATCCGACGCTAGAATAAGCTCGGCTTCCACCTCGGCAAAATAAGCCACTCTGGCGCTGATATCCTCGCCGGCAATCGCCTCGGCCAATGAAAGATAATCCTGATAGTGACGCGCTTCAGAACGCAGCAGCGAAATGTAAAAACGTTTAAGCTCATCATCAAGCCAGGGTGCCAGCTTGGCAAAACGTTCACAGGAGCGGGCCTCGATAAAGGCGCCCACTATGAGTTTATCTATCAGAGTCGCTGGCTCATGGGTGCGAACATGCTTCATCATCCCCTTGGCATAACGGCCGGCACGGATGTTGCTGTATGGGATATTGCGCGCCAACATCAGCTCCAGCACCTGTTCAAAGTGATGAAACTCCTCTTTGATAAGGCGGATCATCTTGGCGATAAGTTCAGGGCCATGGGTGAACCCCGCCCTGGGTGTCAACTCACCAATCAACTCGTTCTTCTTCACTTCTCTGGCCAGAAATGCCGCCATATCCCTGTCGTTTCGATAAACAAACTCTTCGTAGGGCTTGGCCCAGGTGAGCAACTGCTCGCCACTTTGCTTGTCCACCGCATACTTGCGTACCAAAAACATCGCCGTCTGCGCCGCCTTAAGCTCACAATTACAATGATCTATCAGCAATTCGGCCAGTCTATGCTCCTCTTTGGCAGCTGCTATCCAGCTGTCCGGGGTTTCACAGGCCAGGAATTCTTTTACAGGGGCGAGTAACTGCTGCATTGAGGTCAAGCTTCCACAAGAGTTTTCAAGGTCGCCAAGTCTACCAGCAAGCCAATGCTATGCCCACAGCCTCTCGGCGCGCAAACTTGACGCCCCGCCGTTTTTGTTCAATAAATAGACTCAGAGCGGTAAAACGCTCGTCTGCAGTTTGACGAGCAAAAGTCAAAGCGGAATAAGGATAATTATAATGGTATTGAATCACTTAATGGGGTTATATACCCATCCTAAACAGGAATGGCAAACCATAGAACAAAACCATGAGGCATTGAAAAGTTGTCTCAGTCACCTGCTACTCATTGCGCTCATCCCTTCTATCTGCAGTTATATCGCCGCTGTGCACATCGGCTGGAATCCCGGTGCCGGCGAACCTCTTTTTCTAACGGCACAAAGCGGCTTCTTTATGTGTGCCGGTATGTACTGTAGCCTGGTATTCGGCGTATTTGCCCTCGCCTACCTGGCCTATTGGATGGGCCAAACCTTTGATGCCCACCCGGACTTTACCCAGTGTCTGGAACTGGCTTCCTATACCGCCACGCCGCTGTTTATGGTGGGGCTGGCGGCGCTTTACCCTGAACTCTGGTTTATTATGGTGATAGGGTTGATAGGTCTTAGCTACTCCGTATACCTGCTGTATACCGGGGTCCCTATCATAATGAACATTCCCGAAGAAAAAGGCTTTATCTATGCCAGCTCTGTTGTCACCGCAGGCTTGGTGCTCCTGGTGGCGCTGATGGCCGGCAGTGTGATCCTCTGGAGCATGGGACTCGGCCCAATACTGCAATAGTAAACGCGGCTGACATGAAAAAGGCGCTCAATGAGCGCCTTTTCTATCTGTATCCTCGAAGTATTAAGCGAATGAATCTCTTAATGCCACAGTGCGGTTAAATACCAGCTTATCTGGACTTGAGTCCTTGCTGTCGGCGCAGAAGTAACCTTCACGCTCAAACTGATAGGCCTTTTCGGCCTCTGCTTGCACCAGACCGGCTTCAACCAGACCATGCTTAACCACCAAAGATTCCGGGTTCAGTACTTCATCCACCGTTTCTGCCGCGGCCGGATTAGCGTCAACGAACAAGCGATCATAGAGACGGAACTCGGCAGGTACAGCGCTGCTGGCTTCGACCCAGTGGATCACGCCCTTAACCTTGCGGCCATCGGCAGGGTTTTTACCCAGAGTCTCAGGGTCATAACTGCAGTATATGGTGGTGATCTTACCGTCAGCGTCCTTGTCGCAACGCTCGGCTTTAATCACATAGGCGTTGCGCAGACGCACCTCTTTGCCCATCACCAGACGCTTGTAGTGCTTGTTGGCTTCTTCACGGAAGTCGGCCGCATCGATATAAAGTTCACGGCCAAAGGCCAGCTCACGATTACCCAGTTCTTCCTTATTGGGATGCACCGGCGCACTAACATGCTCCAACTGCCCTTCTGGATAGTTCTCAATGATCACCTTAACCGGGTCGATAACCGCCATGGCTCTTGGGGCATTGTCGTTTAGCTCTTCACGGATACAGGCTTCGAGCATGCCCACTTCCACCAGGTTATCCTGTTTGGTCACGCCGATGCGATCACAGAACTCACGGATGGAGGCTGGGGTGTAACCACGGCGGCGCAGACCGGCGATAGTCGGCATGCGGGGATCATCCCAGCCATTAACCAACTGACGCACCACCAGCTCGTTGAGCTTACGCTTGGACATCAGGGTATATTCCAGATTCAGGCGTGAAAACTCATACTGACGGGTACGGTTGGGGATCTTGAAATCATCCAGATTATCCAACACCCAGTCATAGAGGCGACGGTTATCCTGGAACTCCAGCGTACAAAGGCTGTGAGTGATATTTTCCAGCGCATCAGAAATACAGTGGGTAAAGTCGTACATGGGATAGATGCACCACTTATCACCCGTCTGATGGTGATGAGCGAACTTAATTCGGTAGATCACCGGGTCGCGCATACACATGAAAGGTGATGCCATGTCTATCTTGGCCCGCAGTGAACATTCGCCTTCTTTAAACTCACCGGCGCGCATCTTTTCAAACAGCGCCAGGTTTTCTTCAACGCCGGTGTCACGATAAGGGCTATTCTTGCCCGGCTCTTTCAAAGTGCCGCGATACTCGCGCATCTGCTCGCCATTGAGAAAACACACATAAGCCAGACCTTTTTTGATCAACTCAACGGCATAGCCGTAGAGGTTATCAAAGTAGTCTGACGAGTAATGGATATCACCTGCCCACTGGAAGCCCAGCCATTGCACGTCCGCTTTAATGGAATTCACATAGTCGATATTTTCCTTTTCCGGATTGGTATCGTCAAAGCGCAGATTACACTGGCCCTGATAATCCCTGGCAATACCGAAATTCAAACAGATAGATTTAGCATGACCTATGTGCAGGAAGCCATTAGGCTCTGGTGGGAAACGGGTGTGCACATTGGTGTGCTTACCGCTCGCCAAATCTTCATCTATGATATTGCGAATGAAGTTACTTGGACGTACTTCGGTGTCCACATGACTCATGAAATTCCTCTTTGCGAACAATGGCAGTCTAACGAAAAGAGGCATGATCCTACAGATCATGCCCGGTTACAATCCTTCTAGAATAAAAACTGCGGCGCACTTCGTCAAACCCGGCGCCGTGATCAAAAAAGCAGCCTCAAAGGCTGCTTTCTTGCTTGTGACTTTACTCAGTCACTATCTTGATACCCGGAATAATCTCTTGGGTCTTGCGGCCTTTGCGCTTCAGCCACATATAGAAACCAATCAGGGCAAGAACAAAGAAGCTAATCCAAGCGCTGGACTGCAATGGATGCTCGGCAAACGTCGCACCTTGATAGACCACAGTGGCACTGCCGTAAGCCAGTGCAAAGGTCCAAGTAGCCGCGAAAGTAGCCCAACGACTGCCAAACTCATTCACCAGTGCGCCCATAGCGGCCACACAAGGGGTATAGAGCAAAATAAACAGCAGATAGGAGAAGGCCGCCAATTGTCCGCTGAACCCTGCCTGCAACGCCCCGAATGTTGACTGATCAACCCCCTGCTCTTCGGCAGCCAGGTTTTTATCTTCAACATGGCCCACAGACAACTTGAGCGGATCTTCCATCACTATGCCGAACAGATTGGCCGGAATGGTCGCCAGCGCCTCGGAGAAGCTGTCCATCAAAGGAGTAAGCTCACCATCACCGCCATCAGCCGTGCTATACAAGCTATTGAGCGTACCCACTACCGCTTCTTTGGCGAAGATCCCTGTCACTATCCCAACCGTGGCCGGCCAGTTGTCTTCCTCTATCCCCATAGGTGAAAACACCGGGGTGATTTTTTGACTGGCGACACTGAGCAGCGATTCCTGGCTGTCTTCATGGCCGAAGCTGCCGTCAACGCCTATGGCATTGATAAAGTTAAGCAGTGTTACTACGACCACAATGGTCTTGCCGGCGCCGAGAATAAAGCTCTTGGTACGCTTACCTGTGCGGGAAGCCACAGCTTTTAGCTTGGGCATTTCATAGCTTGGCAGCTCCATCACCACGGCACTACTGTTCCCTGGCAGCAAGGTATTACGCAACAGTAGGCCTGTGCCTATCGCCGCCAAAATACCTATAAGATAGAGACCGAACACCAGGTTCTGACCTGAGTCAGGGAAAAAAGCCGCCGCAAACAAGGCGTATACCGGCAATCTGGCACCACAGGACATAAAGGGCGCCATCATACCCGTGACGATACGTTCACGTTCACTACCCAGGGTGCGGGTCGCCATGATGGCAGGCACAGAGCAGCCGAAACCAACAATCATGGGCACAAAAGCCTTGCCGGGCAGGCCGATGCGACGCATCAAACCGTCAACCACAAAAGCGGCACGGGCCATATAGCCGGAGCCTTCCAACACAGATAAAGCCAAAAACAGCGCCGCGATAACCGGAATAAAGGTCGATACCGTCTGAATACCCTGACCTATACCACCGGCCAGCAGAGTCACCAACCAGGCAGGAGCACCTATGTTGGTCAGCAAGGCCCCGAAATGATCAACAAACAGTGCACCGGCACTGATATCGAAGAAGTCGATAAAGGCACTGCCCACGTTGATGGCAAACATGAACATCAGGTACATCACCAGCAAAAATACCGGGATACCCAATACAGGATGCAATACCAACTTATCAAGTCTGTCACTCAAGGTCAGTTGACCGTCGGCATTGACAGAACCCTTGTAAACGCGCTCGACAAAGTCAAAACGTGTTGTGGCGACCATGATCTCTATATCTTTGCCTTCGAGTGTCAATTGATCTGTCACTCTGGAGACTTGTTCATCGAGTAAATTGTTTTGACAGGAACCACAACCCAGACCATTAGCCAACATAGCCAAGGCTCGGCCACGACTCAGTTGAGCGTCACTGCCCATAATGGCAGTGACGCCGGTTTCAATAGTGGCATCATACTGCAGCATCAAAGGCGACTCTGAAACCCGCCCTTCCAGCAGTGCTATCACCTGTTCCTTGACCCGCTCGACGTCTTGGGCTTCTCTAGAAGTCACGCCTATCACAGGGCAACCCAATTCTCGACTCATGGCTTGGGTATCGACCCGAATGCCGCGCTTGACCGCCGCATCCATTTTATTGAGTACCACAACCATGGGTATGCCAAGTTCACGCAGCTGCACTGTCAGATACAGGTGACGTTCGATATTGGTGGCATCTACCAGATTGATGATGCCATCGACTTTCTGGCTGGCCAGATACTGCTGGGCAATCTGCTCATCCAGCGAGCAATCACAGTTGTTGCCAGCGGGAAGAAGATCGTAAATGCCGGGTAAATCAGTGAGAAAGACATCATCACCGTTTAGCGAAAAGTGACCGGTTTTCTTTTCAACTGTCACCCCGGACCAGTTACCCACCTGTTGATTGGCACCTGTCAGGGCATTGAACAATGTCGACTTACCGGCATTGGGGTTGCCGACAGTGACACAATGAAACTGCTTAGTCATTGGCCTTTTCCACCTCTATAATCTGTGCCAGATCCTGACGCATGCACAACTTACTGCCGCGGATGTCCAATTCCAACCCGGATCCCATGGGAGCTCGACGGATCAAAGAAAAACGGGTATTTGGAGTGATCCCCATGGACAGGAGCTTGCGTTTGACCACTGCAGGCAGATCCAGATGGCCAACTTCGGAAATCATGGCGCGATCACCGGGTTTCAATTCACTTAACTTCATTGCCTCTACCACTGAAAACAGCATGCAAGCATGCGGGTAATGATTCGATTTTACCTGAAACCGTCAAATAAGAACTTTATCTGGATCAAGCTTTTCAACTGGTAACGATAATAGTTTTCAATTGTGTTGGCTATTATGAGACAAAAGCGCTCGGGAATAAACCGCTTAAGCGCAAATAACCGAAACTGAATCCGGTATTTTTCTGCTTCAGATCCCAATTTCAGCTTAAAGAGCGGCACAACAAAATGTGGTGCAGATCACACTTTGTTGTTTTCTTTTTTAAATCAGCCTTCTTTATACATAAGCATCATTAAAAAGTTATCGCCTTGTCATTTTTTTGCTCTATTCTTTAACATTAGCAATTCAGTAAATTACTGAAGCATGCCCAATAACTATAAATCGGCAATGAACGCGCTCAGGATGGAATGATGAAAATGGATAACTCGAGTAAACCAAACCTTTGGGGGTTGGGTTGCGCTCTCCCCTTATTGTTTTTGTTGGCCTTTGTGGCCGAAGCCACCCCATGGGACGACAAGGATCCGACCGAGGTTGAAGCCATTCTGGATGCCAAGTTTGCTGAAGGAAAATATTCTCCCAAGGGTGCTGACAGCTGCCTGATGTGCCACAAAAAGAACCAGAAAGTGATGGCGCTTTTTGATGGTGTCCACGGCAACCCCAATGTTGCTCAATCTCCGATGGCCGATCTGCAATGCGAAGCCTGCCACGGCCCCATGGGAAAACACAACCGCGGTGGTAAGGAGCCGATGATCACCTTTGGTGCCGACTCGCCGGTACCGACCGACAAACAGAACAGCGTCTGCCTCAGTTGCCACCAGGATGAACAACGCCTGGGCTGGAGTGCCAGCCACCACGACACCGCCGGAGTCTCCTGTGCCAGCTGTCACCAAGTGCACACAGGCCAGGATCCCATCCAGAGCCGTGAAACCGAAGTCGCCGTTTGCAGCAGTTGTCACTCAGAGCAACGTGCCGACATTCACAAACGCTCCGCTCATCCGATACGCACAGAGCAGATGGTCTGCAGCGACTGCCACAATCCTCACGGCAGCTTGGGGGATGCCAGCTTGAAACAGATGACGGTCAACGAAAACTGTTACAGCTGCCACGCCGAGAAGCGTGGGCCCAAGCTGTGGGAACACGCTCCGGTTACAGACAACTGCGCCAGCTGTCACAACCCTCATGGCAGCGTCAACGAAGCCATGCTGCTGGCCAAACCGCCTCAGTTGTGTCAGCAGTGCCATGCCTCCGACGGCCATGCAGCCAGAGCCTACTTCCCGGCCAATGAGCAAACCGGCTTGATGCCCAACGCCTATAACGCCGGCAACTCCTGCCTGAACTGCCACACCCAGGTGCATGGTTCCAACCATCCATCCGGCAAACTCTTGCAGCGATAAGGAGCTGAGTATGGTTATCGAGAAACAGACACAGATGAAACTGTCACTGCTGGCGCTCACCATAGCCTGCGTGATGCAGCCTGCCTGGGCCGGTGGCTATTCGCTGCAACAGGTCAATCGCACCGAGCTCAAACAGGACAAGTGGAGTTGCGGCCAGTGCAAGTTGCCACAGGAAAGCCGCGGCACACTTGAAGCCGGTGTGGCCTACAATGACGGCGACAATGCTGTGTTTGCCAATACTAGTGGCACAGATGCCGATGGCGCCACCGGGCACCTTGGCGGCGATGTCGTCTTTTATGGTGAGCGGGGTTACCGCACTCACATTGAAGCCGACAAACTGGGCTACGACACCGGCAGCGCCAGCCTGAGCATGGGAAGACCCGGCCAATTTGATATCCGTCTTGGTTATCGCGCCTTGGCCAACTTCGGCCCGGACAATGGCATGAGCCCCTATATCAATCAGGACAACAGACTGATGTTGCCGGACAACTGGCAAGCAGCAGCCCTCACTTCGCAAATGCCTGGGCTTTATGACAGCCTGACAAGCCAGCGACTGGAAATGAAGCGGGATCGCTTCACGCTGGATGCCCATTACCTGGGCAGCTTTTATAAGGCGGGGCTCAATTACCGTCACGAGCAACGCGATGGCACCCGCCAAACCAACGGCAACTTTCTTACCAACTCCATGGCATTGGCCACCCGAGTGGATGACAGTACCGACGAGCTTGAAGCCAAACTCTATTTCAAAGGAAAGGGCTGGCTGGCCGGATTCAATTCGACCCTGAGCCAATACAGTAACGACTATCAGGCACTCTATTGGGAAAACGCCTTCTTTCCCACATTCGGGGCCGCCTATAATGGCCAACTCGCCGACAATCCGGATAACAAGGCATTGAGAGTCGGCGCCGATCTGCAGTTATCCGAGGCCGGACATCAAATATTGATGCACACGGCATTCACCCGCATGACTCAGGATCAGGCGCTGTTACCGGCCACCATCAATGGTCCTTCACCTCAGTTGCCCGCAATCGATGGCGACATGCAGGTCGATGTGCTGGAACTCAAACTCAAGTATGCCGCTCGCCTCAGCAGAGGCTTGTCTGTTCGCGGTGGTTATGACTATCGCGACCGGGAAAACAAGACACAACTTAAAGAGTGGCCGCAGGTGAGCAGTGACAGCTGGCACCAGGGCAGCGCCACGCCCGCGGCCTATGACCACACCCGCCAAAGAGCCGATATCGCCTTCAACTACCGTTTTACCCGCGCCCTGTCTCTTGACGCAGGTTACGAGTATGAGCACCACAGCTATAGCGATCTGGCGCGCGAATCCCTGTTCCAATCCAGCGTGTTTGCCAAGCTGAACCTGCGTGCCAGCCGCGATTGGCAGTTGTGGTTCAAAGGTGAACTCAGTGAGCGCAGTGGCGGCAGTTATCAGACATCCGAGCTGAGCCAAAGCCCCAATAATCCTTGGATGCGTCAGTATTGGCTGGCGGATAGAAAACAAACCCTGTTGCGACTGCAAAACGATTACCGCTTCAGCGATGCCCTGTCGTTCAGCCTGGCGCTGAATCATAAGCAGCAAGACTACGATGAGACGCTTATCGGCCTGGATGAAGTCAGCAGTTGGGGCTACGGCCTCAGTGGCAACTATCAATTCTCAGCCCAGTTTGGCCTCAATGCCTGGCTCAATCAGGACTGGCAGGATACAGATCAAACCGGCTCAGCCTCTTTTGGCCCCAGCGGTTGGTACAGCCGTGCCAGCGACAGCAGCACAGTCGCCGGGTTCGGCATCTACTATAACGAATTGCTGGATAAACAACTGGATCTGGGCTTCGACTGGCAATATTCAAAAGGCGAAAGCGAGACGGATGTCAGCCAGGGGCTCACTCTGGATTACGGCGATTACTATTCACGTCGCCATACCTTCAACGCCTTTGCCAAGTATCACTTCAGCGACAAGATGGCATTGAGGCTGGATTGGTTGTTTGAACACTATCAGGACAGTGACTGGCTCAATCAGGGATTAACCCCGGATAGCATCCCCAACGTACTCAGCTTTGGAGATCTTGGCCAGGACTATAACGCCCACTATCTGGGGCTGACACTGAGTTACTCCCTATAAGAGCAAGAGGCGAAGAGCGATGTCAAAGGAATACACCCCAAAAACTCCCCTGTTTTACCTAGGCGCGCCCCTGCTGACCGCCATGTTGGCTCTCTCAGGTTGCGGTGGTGATGATGGCAACCCGGGAACCCCCGGCGAACCGGGCGGCGAACCGGCAATGAATATCAGTAAGCTCAATATTGAGGTCAAGGAAACGGCCCTAGAAGAGGGCATTACCCGGGTAGATTACCGGGTCACCAATCAGGATGATGAGCCGGTAGTAGGTATCCCCTCAGGACGCTTCATTGCCGCGCAGTTGTTGCCGGAAGGCAGCAGTGGGGCCGGCAACAGCAGTGAGTGGCAGTATTTCACTTCAGAGACCTGCTCCAGCAGCTGTCCTGGCACCTATGTTGACCATAAAAATGGCAACTACTCCTACAGTTTCAGTGCCCCTTTCGACGGTATGAATGAGATAGCTGAAATCACCGGCGCCACTCACAGAGTAGTGATCAAACTCGGTGGTGATACGCTGGCAGATGGCACCGCATTGCCGGTAACCAATGACCATTACGACTGGCAGCCACCTGCGGGTGCTCCGGCCTACAGCCGCAACATTGTCTCCATCGACACCTGTAACAGCTGTCACAATGACCTGGCGTTTCACGGCGGTAACTATAACCAGGTGGAAACCTGTGTCACCTGCCACAATGCCACTCGGGTTAGCAATCCGGAAAACATCTTCCCGCAAATGATCCATGCCAAGCACCTGGCCGGATTCCCCAAACCCTTGTCTGACTGTCAGACCTGTCATAAAGAGGACGAAACCCTCAGCGAACAACACAACTGGTTCCGGGTGCCAACTATGGAGTCCTGTGGCAGCTGTCATAACGATATCGACTTCGTCAAAGGCGAAGGTCACCCGGCGCAAGCGGATAACAGCAATTGTGTCGCCTGCCACAATCCGGATTGGACCCGTGAAGTCCACGCCAATCAGGAGAACCTGGTGGCCCTTGGGCAATTCAAGGCCGAGGTCACCAACGCCAGTGTCAGCGGCACCAGTTTGAGCTTCTCGCTCAAGCTGAGTAACCCGCAGACAGGTGCAGCCTATAACGACAGCGCCGAAAAACAGGTGTTTGTCAGCGATCTCAGAGTCTATGCCAACTGGGGCACCAGCTTTGATTACGCCACCCGCTCTGCCCGTTCAATTAGGGTACATGAAGTGGCGCCGCTGTCCGGCGGGAATGGTGTCTATCAGTATCAGTTGGATGGACTGACCATTCCCGCCGGCAGTGAAGCCGATGCAGGTACCCTGGCGATTCAGGGTCGCGTCTGTGCCAGCCAAGGCATGCTGGTCGACTGCAGTGACAACGCCGCCAGTGTGCTGGTTATCAAGTCGAGCCACCAGTCATTCAACATGGCCGGGCTCACTACGGCCGGGAGACGCCAGGTGGTCAGCAACGAAACCTGTGGCAGCTGTCATGGCGATCAGCAATTGAACTTCCACGGTGCTCGCAACGACTTGGCCGGTCAGTGTCAGCTGTGCCACAACCCCAATATGCAAGCCGATGCCACTGCTGCCAATCCATCAGCGAGCAGCGCCGACTTCAAACAGCTGATCCATGCGTTGCACTCGGCACGCTACGAAGGATTCGAGACGCTGCAGTTCCCGGGGAACATAGGCAACTGTGCTCACTGCCACAGCAAAGATGAAAATGGCGTGCTGAGTATGGCGCTGCCGCTCAAATCGGCGGTGCAACCCTTGAGCCTGAATGACGGCAGCTTCACCAGCCCCACGGCGGCAATCTGCAGTAACTGCCACCAGAGCGATGGTGCCCGCAACCATATGACACAACAAGGGGCCGTGTTCCAAGGCGCTGAAGCCGATGCCAAGGCAGGAACGGAAAGCTGCGTCACCTGTCATGGGCAGGGTGGCCTGGCCGATGTCACCAAGGTGCATCCTATCGCTCAGTAACAACAATAAGCCGCCCTTTAAGGGCGGCAATAACAGGAAAGAGCCGGTATTTAAACACTGGCTCAGTCGTGCAATCAAAGCAATGCAGGGAAATAATGATGAAAAGCTCAAGACTGGTTAAAGGGCATACCCGCCTGGCATTGGCCACTCTGATGTCGCTGACGCTGATGGCATGTGGCAGTGACGGCAAGGATGGCGAAGACGGTAAGGACGGCGTGATCGGAGTGAATATCGATGCCACTCCGACACTCAAGGTCAAGTTTACCGACGCCAAAGTGGAAGCAGGTAAGGTCACGGTCGACTTTATGTTGACCAACGCCAATGGTGTGGCAGTGCTGGGTCTGAACAAAGACTATGACCTCAGATTTGGTATCGCTCAGCTGACACATGTGACCGAAACCATAGGTGAAGGCGAAGAAGCCAGAGAAGCCGACTGGGGATTCCAATGGCAAGCCTATATCAATAGCCTCAAACAACCATCATCGGTTCCCGATGGGGTGGACAACCTCAGTCCATCGCCTCAGTATCAGGCTGGAGTCGAAGCCGCCAGCGCCTGCGAGACCTGCCTGGTCGACAATGGTGACGGCAGTTATAGCTATAGTTATCAGGTCAATATTGCCGAAGTCACAGAGCCGCTGGCCATAGCTTATGATGCCGATGCCACTCAAAGGGCCACGCTGGAACTGAAACTACCTCAAATTACCGCCAATGCCCATTATGATTGGCAACCGTCCAGCGGCAAGACAGAAGGCATTCAGACCCGCAATGTAGTCACCATAGATGCCTGTTACACCTGTCACCAACCGGACAGCCTGGAGCTGCACGGCGGACGGCGGATAGCGCTGGAAAACTGCGCCTCCTGCCATACTGCGACCTCAGGAGATCCTGAGTCGGGTAACAGCGTGGAGTTCACCTATTTGATCCACGCCATTCACCGCGGCGCAGAACGTCACACCTATGATGCCGACGGCAACGAAGTGCCGGCGCCATACAAGATTGTCGGTTATGGCGGCAGCGTCCACGACTATGGTGTGGTCGGCTTCCCCCGTAAACCGGCTTCAGACTGTAGCGTCTGTCACCAGGAAGGCAGTGGCGCTCCGGCCAATGCCGACCTATTCAAGGCCGAGAAAAGCAATACTGCCTGTGTCGCCTGTCACACGGAAAAACCTTCATCCCACCACTCCAGCACTGATTGTATGGCTTGCCACAACACTGACAATACCTATCACGGTACCGGCAGCGCAGCCAAACGCCACGGTGATGTGATGCAAGCTTACACTCTGGCGGCAGAGCTGAGCGTCAAGGTGTTGGAGGTCAGCAGCAACGCCGGCAAGATGACCTTTAAAGTGCAGGTGTTGGATAAAGACGGTAACGCCATGGAGCAAAGCTTTATCGATCAGAGCAGCCGTATGATAGTCGGCTGGGATATAGACAAGGACTACCCTGCCTATAACGAAGCCTCCTACAGCCAGCGCCGTATTCGTCTCAGTGAAGGCAGCTTTGACGCCACCAGCAAGAGCTATACTCTGACTCCGGCGTTTGATATGCCGGCAAGCCCGGATGGCAAGAGCTTTGAAATCTGGTCGGCACTGGAAGCCTGCTTCAATAACGGCGGTTATGGTGTTGCCGATATTCAACTGACGGACTGCGCAACCGATGGAGTTCGCTCTGTGGCTATCCAGCAGGAGCCCTACCGCTTTGTCTGGGGTAACAATGGTGTCGACAGCAGTATGGATGCCATGGCCCGCCGCGCCATCATAGATCCGACCAAGTGTCAGAGTTGTCATGGCAAGGAGATCCATCACTATGACAATGGCGTCAACTGCCAGACCTGTCATACACCGGATAAGACACTGCGTAATGACGCCGATTATCCCGGCGGAAAAATCCCTTCAAGCTTCGCCTGGAAGGCACACGAGCGTGAGGGCCACTTCCTCAAGTATGCAGGGCTTAAGTCCGGCACTGTGCTGAAAACCGATTGTGCCACCTGTCATGCCGAGTCTTCCGGCAGCGTCACAGGTATCACTCTGGGTAGGTCACCGGATCGCGTCTGGCGTTATGGTGACATCAGCAATGGCGGCGCGGATATCTGGGTTTCCTCAGATGCCGGCTCCTGTTTGAGCTGCCACCAACAGTACCTGAGTGATGCCGCCAAATCGCATATTCAGGCCAACGGCGGTATTCTGGATGGCATGGATGAAGCCGATGTCCGTAACCGTGCCAAAGAGGCCTGTGCCACCTGTCACACCCCGGCTCAGCTGATGAACGCACACGGCAATTAAACTCAACATTGCTACCAAAGGGAGGCTTTTGCCTCCCTTTTTTATGCAGCAAAATTCGTTAAAAACTCTTTCAAAAAACACGTTTTTTTGATCAGGATTAACTTTTTTTGATCTAGCGGTATACCCCTAAAGAAATAGTCGGATCTTAATCACATAACCCATCTAAAGTGACTGATTAATCCCCACCACTTGGGTAGCCTTGGCCTTGGAAAAATAATTCCACACACTTTCCATGGTTGATGAGATTTATTCTTATTTAACCTCTGGTTAGTGATGATTAAAATCACTTGCAGGGAAATATCATGATGAAACGGTTTAATTTCAATGCCGCGACGAAAGCGATGTTGGGTGCCGGTTTGCTGTCTCTGATGCTGGCCGGTTGTGGCAGCGACGGTTCAGATGGCGAACCAGGTAAGCCAGGTCCTGTCGGCACACCTATAAGCAAAGTCAACACGCTGAAATCCAAGATTAATTCCGCGTCTGTAGACACTAACGGCTTCCTGACAATCAACTTCAGCTTGTCTGATGCCAACGGCGCCGCCGTCTTTGGTCTGAAAAACACTGACATAGGTGCAGTCTCCTTCGGCCGTGTCGGCAGCGAAGATGAGATTGAAGGTCTGACCGATAAAGAAGGCCAAGCGAGAGAAATCTGGCTGAGCTACTTTAACAAAGACAAAGGTGATGGCTTCTACACTGGCTCTTCCTACTTCCAGGGTAAAAACTGTGAAGATTGTCTGACCGACAATCAGGACGGCACCTACACACTGAAACTGAACAAAGCCATAGATACTCTGGGTAAATACGACTACAAGGCCGACATGGTCAACGGTATTTATCTTGGCATCAAGACAGCCAATGCAGCCAACGTTAACCTGGTTAACAACAGTTTCTTCTACTGGCAACCCTCTTCCGATACTACTCAGGCCAAACCCAAGCCGATTATCGCCGATGAAACCTGCCAAAGCTGTCACAGACCCGGTCATGATGGCGCACTGGCTATGCACGGCGGCAAACACGTCACTCTGGAAAGCTGTACCTTCTGTCACACCGACTACAACAGCTACATGAAGGATGACAAGGACGAAAATGGCCAAGTGATCGGCAGCCACAAACTCGATGGCTCCATCAAAGGCATGGCACACGAAGTGCACAGTCATGCCTTCTACAACGGTATTTTCCCGCAATCAGCCAGCAACTGTCAGACCTGCCACCAACCAGATGAAAACCTGGCGATGGCCGATGCCTGGAAAGCCGACAAGGATTCCGCAACCTGTCTGAACTGTCACAACAGCCCATATGCCGTGCCTTCCTGGCACTGGGATGCAGAAAACAACCAGATTAAAGAAGACAAACTGAACTGTGTCTCCTGCCACAATGATCCTGATGGTGCCCGTGGTGCCGAGCGCGCTCACTACAGCAACAACGACAGTGCCCAGGCCGCCAAGACCCGCGTCATTTTCAATAGCATGACCTATGATGAGGCCAGCAAGACAATCACGGCCAATATGACGGTCAAACACGGCGACACCAATGTGACGCTGGCGCAGATTGACTCCAGCCCATATAAATATGGTGGTGACACCAGCGCCATCGTCTTCAACGGCGTGGTCAAAGACGACTTCCTGGTTAATTACCAAAAAGTTGGCTATCGCTATTTCAGTGCAGGCGCCGACGGCAGCATAGATGTCACCTTCAGCGATGGCGACTTTAAAGTAGCCGAAGTCATGGGTACACCTGAGGTCAAAGTGGCCTTGAGCAGCCAGCTGCATGTCTGCTTCGATGGCAAAGGCGCTGTAGCCGACTGCGAGCCAATCGCAGACGGTGTTATCCCTAACTCCGGCCCTTACGTGCCATCTGACACGGTTTACTTCAATCTGGATGGCAGCAAAGTCAACGATACCCCAAGGGTGCAACATGCCGAAATGACAGCTTGTCAGCAGTGTCACACTACTGCCATCAAGCACCGTTTCTCCAACGACATCGACGGTTGTGCCTCCTGCCATAACGGAACCCGCGACAAGAAGGGTGACGGCTCATCCAACCTGGCGTACATAGTGCACTCCAAGCACTACCTGTATGACAGCTCAGACAACGGCTTCTTCAAGAAGACAGACTGTCAGACCTGTCACGGTAAAGACGGCTTCTCACTGAAGAAAATTGCCGCCGATGCCGCTCCGGTTGCCTTCGGCAAGACTGACGATGGCACAGAACAGACTCTGGTATCACCACAGACTGCCGCCTGCGCCAGCTGTCACCAGCCGCCATACGGCCTGAGTGATACCACTATCAACCACATAGTGACCAATGGTGGTGTGATAGGTACAGGCCACGGTGTAGCTGCAAGTGATTATGACGCCCAGAAAGGCCAAGAAGCCTGTTCTACCTGTCATACAGACTCCCAGCTGTTGGAAGCTCACTCCAACTGGGGCTTCAGCCACTAAAACTTAACCCTAAAGAGAGGCTGCGGCCTCTCTTTTTTTATCTGCCAAATTGTTAAAATCGAATTAAAAAACAGCGTTTTTTTGATCGAGATTAAGTTTTTCCTACCAGCTCAAATACCTCTTTATAAATAGAAAGATCCAAGTCACACATTAACACCAGTTATGCAGCTTTTCGGCCCTGCTTGAGTTAGCCTTTTCAAGGGGAAATCCTATTTCCGGTATCGGGTTAAGGGCCAATTACATAATCAATTTGGTTGACTCAAATCAACCACTCCCTAAACCAGATACTTCCACTATTGCAGGGAACAAGATGATGAACGCACAAAAAACCAGAATCGCACTGCTGCTGGCAGCCAGTGCAGCTACTCTGGCCTTAGGTGGCTGTGGTGGCGATGATGGCAACGATGGTAATCCAGGTAACCCAGGCGGCGAGCCGGCTGGCGAAATCAAAGCACTGCATTTCAGCTTTGAGCAGGCCGTTGTCAAAGACGGTATCCCAACGGTTGAATTTACCGTGACCAACGAAGACGATATGCCGGTAGTTGGCCTGCAGAAGTTCCGCTTCGCCGCCGCTCAGTTGCTGCCGGAAGGCGCAACCGGTGCCGGTAACGCCTCTCAGTGGCAGTATTTCGGCAACGAAGACTGCACTGTAAGCAGCAGCTGCGCAGGTACTTTCGTTGACCACAAAAACGGTAGCTACAGCTACACCTTCAGCAAGACACTCAATGAACTGAGTAAAGATAGCATCAGCTTCAACCCTGAGCTGGCCCAGCGGGTACTGCTGCGCGCTTACAACACACCACTGCCTGACGGCACTCTGATCCCCAACAGCAACGCCTTCGTCGACTTCAGTGCCAACTCAGGTGCTGCCGCATACAGCCGCATGCTGGTGAGTACTGATAGCTGTAATACCTGTCACGGTGACTTGGCCGACGTCAAACATAAAGGTGCCTATCCTGACGTCAACTATTGCGCCACTTGCCACACTCCTGGTCGGGTTGGTGAAGGAAAAGAGTTCAATGCCCTTATTCACGCCAAGCACAAGGACCTGGGGCTGGATGCGCTTAACAGCTGCCAATCCTGTCACAACGACACCAATGTCGAGCTGACGCCCGATTGGGGCAACTGGTCCAAAGTGCCTACTGCTGCAAGTTGCGGTAGCTGCCACAGCAACATAGATTTTGCTGCAGGCCAAGGCCACAGCCAACAAACCGACAACTCCAACTGTATCGCCTGTCACAACAGCAAGTGGACAGAAGAGCTGCACACAGGTGTAACCGCTGATAAGCGCGCCGTTATCGCTCAGCGCGGTCTGGCCGCCGAACTGACCGGCAGCGCCGACAACAGTGCCACTCTGACTGTGACCCTGTTGGACAAGGCCGGCAATGCGCTGGATGCCAACAAGGAACTTGCCAAGATCAAGCGTCTGGAAACCATCACCAACGTGGGCCCTAACTTCCCTGTCATGGGCTACAACAAAAGCCCTGGAAGCGGTAAAGCCAAGGTCGCCAAAGATCTGGTTAAAGACGGCCAGCTGCAAGATGCCGTGACCCTGGTTGACGGCAAGCTGCAATTCACCGTTCAGGACCTGCCTTTCGGTGCCGGTGATGCCGATACCGCCTTCAGCTTTATCGGTCTGGAAATGTGCAGCCAAGGCAGCGAGCTCATCGCCTGCGCCGATGGTGTTACCACTACCAGCATGAAAGCTCAACTGGCCTTCGGTACCAAGTCAGGTGATGCACCTAGTCACCGTCATATCGACTCAGTGGACTTCGCTACCTGTGAAGGCTGTCACAGTGACACCTTCGAACTGCACAAAGGCCACCACTCAGGCTTTGTAATGACAGAACAGCTGGGCCGCGAAGTAAACGGTAAGCTCACCGTCGGTGTTGATGGCTGTGTGGCCTGTCATACTCCTGATGGTACATACGCCAGCGGTGCCAACAAAGGCGCATTGGAGATGAAACTGCACAAGACCCACATTGAAAAGGCTCACGGCCTGATCGGTGGCAACTGTTCAGCCTGTCACAACGACCTGAATCTTGACGCCTTCAAGAACAAAGGCGCTCTGGCAACCGCAAAAGAAATGTACACCACGCCTATCACAGCTACCTGTACTTCTTGTCACACTGTCGGTGGCGACTACATGGTACACACCAAGGAGCAACTGGAAGCCTACGGCGCTGTGGTAGATGGTGATTACACCGCTGCCAACCAGGCTGCGCAGCTGGAAACCTGTTTCTACTGCCACAAGCCAACCGCCGCAGATCACACTCAGGTGAAGATGTAATTTGCCCAGGCCGGGGGAGTCCCCTCCCCCGTCTTTCAAGGGTTTGGACAAATTAAGGATGCCTAATATGAGAATCAGCAAAAATATACCAACACTGCTAAGCGCCCTGCTGGCGACGGCAGTGTTATCTTTTGGTATCACCCAGGTGGCTCACGCCTCCAAGTGGGACGCCAAAATGAGCCCGGAAGAAGTGGAAGCTACCTTGGATCAGAAGTTTGCCGAAGGCAGCTACTCTCCCAAGGGTGCCGACTCCTGTCTGATGTGCCACAAGAAGTCAGAGAAAGTCATGGACCTGTTCAAAGGGGTTCACGGCGCCATCGACTCCAGCAAGAGTCCTATGGCCGGACTTCAGTGCGAAGCCTGTCACGGCCCTATGGGCAAACACAACCGTGGCGGTAACGAACCCATGATTACCTTCGGTAAGGGTTCAACCCTGGCGGCCGACAAGCAGAACAGCGTCTGTCTTTCCTGTCACCAGGATGACAAGCGTATGTCCTGGAACGGCGGTCACCATGACAATGCCGATGTCGCCTGTGCTTCTTGCCACAGCGTGCATACCGCCAAAGACCCAGTGCTCTCCAAGAACACTGAGATGGAAGTCTGTACCAGCTGTCACACCAAGCAAAAGGCTGATATGAACAAGCGTTCCAGCCATCCGCTGAAGTGGGCACAGATGGTGTGCAGCGACTGTCACAATCCTCACGGTAGCACCACAGACGCCGATCTGAACAAGGCATCAGTCAATGACACTTGTTACAGTTGCCATGCGGAGAAGCGCGGCCCAAAACTCTGGGAGCATGCACCCGTCACTGAGAATTGTGTCACTTGCCACAACCCACACGGCAGTGTTAACGATGGCATGCTGAAGACCCGTGCGCCGCAACTGTGTCAACAGTGTCACGCCAGCGATGGTCACGCCAGCCGTGCCTATCTGGGTAACACAGGCATGGGTTCTCAGGTCAACGACAACGCCTTTACCGGTGGTCGCAGTTGCCTGAACTGTCACAGCCAGATCCATGGTTCCAACCATCCATCCGGCAAGTTGTTCCAACGCTAAGGAGGCGGGAAGATGAAATTCAAACTTAATTTGATCACCCTGGCTCTGCTGGCTCCTGCCAGCCTGGCGATGGCCGCCGACGGTTATGACCTGGCCAATGCCAATACCGAAAAGGTTAAATTCTCGGCCTGGAGCTGTAAGGGTTGCGTCAGTGAAACCGGTGTATCCGGCACTATTGGCGCCGGAGTTGGCTATAACGACTCTGACGATATCCGTTCTGCCAACGCCTTTGCCGCCGAAGATGACTTTGCCGGCAAGGTGGACGCTGACCTGAGCTATCGCGGTGAAAACGGCTATCGAGCCAGTATCGAAGCCGATAACCTGGGGATGGAAAACGGCCGGGTCGATATCAATGCCGGTAAACTCGGGCAGTACAACATCAACCTGAACTACCGTCAGATCCACACCTATAAAACAGACTCAGCCATGAGCCCTTATCTGGGAGCAGGCAGCGGCAACCTGACACTGCCGGCCAACTGGCAGACAGCCGGTGGCAGCAGCGAAATGCCCATGCTGTATGACAGCCTGAGCCCACTGGAGCTGTCGCTCAAGCGCAAGCGCGCAGGCCTGGGTCTTGAATATCAGGGTGAGGAGCTGTGGAGCACCTATGTCACCTATATGCGCGAAGAAAAGACCGGCCTGAAAACTGCGTCCGGCAGCTTCTTCAACCAGTCAATGATGCTGGCCGAGCCTGTGGATTACACCACAGATACCGTCGAGGCCGGGATCAAACTCAAGGGTGACAACTGGTTTACCGCACTCAACTACAATGGTTCATTCTTCAAGAATGATATCCAGACCTTGAGATTCGACAACGCCTTCAACCCAACCTTTGGTGCCCAAAGGGCGGGCTATATGAGCCTGGATCCGGATAACGAGTCCCACACTGTGACCTTGAGCGGCCAATTTTCCCAGAAGGGCGCCGTGGTCAGCGGCCGTTTGTTTGCCGGACAGATGACCCAGGATGAAGCCTTTATCACCTCGGGTTACGGCTATCAATTGCCGCAGGAATCCCTGGACGGCAAGGTCGATATCCTGGGGATGAACCTCAAGGCGGTCAAACGCGCCACCCGCAATCTGCGGATCAGCGGCAGTTATGATTACTATGACAGGGACAACCAGACCCAGATCCAGGAATGGACCCAGATCAGTATCAATAACGTCAGTGGTCGTGTGGCCTACAACACCCCTTATGACAACACCAGTCACAAGGCCAAGTTGGCCATGGATTACCGGATTGCCAACGGCATGAAGTTGGACGCAGGTTATGACTACCGTCGTGATGAACGCAGCTATCAGGACAGGGAAATCACCGACGAGAACAGCGTTTGGGCCCGTTTCAGTCTCAACAGCTTTGAACACTGGAATATGTGGATCAAGGGCAGCTATGGCAAGCGCGATGGCTCAGAGTACGAAGCATCTGAGTGGACCTCTTCCGAGTCCAACAAGTTGCTGCGCAAGTACAATCTGGCCGACCGCAAGCGCACTCAGGTTGAAGCCAGGGTAACTCACAGCCCTACCGACACCCTGACCCTGGATTTCGGTGCCCGCTATGCGCTGGATGACTACAACAACACGGTTATCGGTCTGACTGAATCCAAAGACCTCAGCTATGACGCCAGTATCAGCTATTTGCTGACAGACGATCTCAGCCTGAGCGCCTTCTACAACCATCAGACCATAGACTCAGATCAGGCCGGCAGCAGCAACTTCAGCACTGTCACCTGGACAGGAACCGTGGAAGACAAGGTAGATGTCATAGGGGCCGGTTTGGCCTACGACAACCTGCTGGAGAAGAAACTGCGTCTGGGGCTGGATTACACCTACTCTGACTCGGATTCCAGCACTCAGGTACGCCAAGGCATCACAGGCGACTATGGCGATTACTATGCCAAAGTGCACAACGTCAACCTCTATGCCCAGTATCAGGCTACTGAGAAAATGGCGCTGCGTCTTGACTACAAGATGGAGAAATACGAGGACAACGACGCAGGTAACGATATCGCCCCGGATGGTATCTGGAACCTGGTCAGCTTTGGTGACAACAGCCATGACTACACGGCTCACCTGATCATGTTGAGCGTCAACTACCGTCTGTAATTCTCACTCTTAACGTTCAAAAGCCCGCTTTCGCGGGCTTTTTTATCTCTTCCCGCCTTCACCTCAAACCAACAAGCATTCGGTAAAATTCCTCTTGCCGGCGGCCCTTTTTGCAGCTTACACTGCAAGCGTTACATTTTTGTAACAAATATAACAATTAAGATTATATGACCTGAGGACAATGGCATGAGAATCACTCATACACTACAAGGAATAGCCTTGCTCGCGGCCCTTTCCAGTACCAGCGTGCTGGCCGATGGCATTCGTGCCAGCCTGGAGATGAGCCAGCAGAGCTATAAGGCCAGTGATAACGTGTTGGTCACTGTGACCCTGACCAATGACGCCAACCAGCCGGTAAAACTGCTCAAGTGGTACACAGCCGCTGATGGAGTGGAAGAATCCCTGTTCAAAGTCAATGCCGATGGCCTTGAGCGCCACTATCTGGGCGCCCATTTCAAACGCCCGGAGCCCGGCAAGCAGGACTATATCAAGCTCAAATCCGGTGAGAGTGTGTCCTATCAGGTAGAGTTGTCCTCACTTTACGACATGAGCAGCAGTGGCAACTACGAGATAAGCTATGATGTCAGTTCGCTGCAACTCTTCTCCCCCAACCCGGGCCAACAAAAGAAGCTGGCCCGCTTAGGGATAGAAGGGATACATTCAGATCCGGTCAGCTTCTATGTGGAAGGCCGTGAATTCAAGTCCGGCGCCAACAAGGGTAAACCCGGCAGTGGCGATGGCAACGCGGCGCCTGACGGTATCAGCTTTACCGGCCGTTGCAGCAATTCCCAACAGAGCGATATTCTGGCGGGACTGGACGCCGCCCGTACCATGGCGGCCGACAGCAAGCAATACCTCGCGAGCAACAACAACCCTTCAAGCTCTGTGCGTTATGCCACCTGGTTTGGCAGCTACAACAGCAGCCGCTGGAATAGCGTCAGCAGTAACTTCAGTGCCATAGACTCGGCCTTGAACAATCAGCCACTCACCTTCGATTGCAGCTGTAAGAAGAGTTATTACGCCTACGTTTACCCGACTCAACCCTACAAGATCTACATGTGTAACGCCTTTTGGAGCGCACCGGTATCGGGCACCGACTCCAAGGGCGGCACCATAGTCCATGAAATGAGTCACTTCAATGTGGTGGCGGGAACCGATGACATTGTCTACGGCCAAAGTGGCGCCAAATCGCTGGCCCTGAGTAACCCGGCCCAGGCGATTCAAAACGCCGACAGTCACGAATACTTTGCTGAAAATACTCCCTTTCAAAATTAAGGAAGCTACAGCAGATTAGTTTACCTTTCGTGGGCCGGTTCCCCCGGCCCACCTCCCTGTTACCTTGTGAGCTTGGGCGGACGGAACTGCCCCTTTTTTCCTCATAGTCTCAGAGCCATCCCATAACGGCCATCAAGCACTTGCAAGCCTTTCGCCTTTAAGCCAATGTAAGGCGCAGCCTTTATGATGAGAATCTATTGATGAAGTTGAAATATCCTTGTGCCTTGGTCGCCCTTTTTCCGCTATCGGCCATGGCCGCACAACCCGAGGGTTTAATGGCCGGGGTGTTTACCATACTGGTGCTGGGTGGTTTTACTCTGGTTAACCTGCTACTGCAGCTGGTTTTTTACTTCAACGGCCAATATAGCCGCCCAGGGTTTGTCCGCAGCCATATCTATTGGGCCTTGCCCATTCCGCTCATTACCCTGTTACTTGTCCTCTGGGATCATGCCTCTGTTGCCGATCTCAGTATGAACTTCGGTCTGGTGTTGATAGCCGTGGCACTGGCGTTATTGCCACTGCAACTGAAAAACTCGGCCAAAGTCGCCGGGCCTCAGGCCGGTTGGCGCTTGCTGGCAACCTCTTCCTTATTGTTGCTGCTGGCCAATTTCATCTGGCCACTGACTATCCCGGCGATGCTTATCGCCTGGAGTGCTAGCGATTGGCAACAGCGTAAAGAAAACGGCTTTAAGTTCAGCCGGATAGTGTTAATACTGGCGGCGCTGGGGCTGACATTGTATGAAGGCTTTCAGGCCTGGCAACACTTTTTCGGTGCCTGATTTTCGAAGCCTGATTTTCGGAGCCAAGTTTTCGAAGCCTAAGTAGGGTCTGATATCCATCAAAAACCAGGAAATATAATGAAAACTGCCGCTCTGCCCAGTGATTTTCCGCTACTCGATGAGGTGAGAGCCTGCACCCTGTGCCGGGATAAACTGCCATTGCCGCCCAAGCCGATACTGCAGGCCCACCCTGACGCCAGGATTTTAATCGCGGGGCAAGCGCCCGGCAGGATAACCCATGAGCGTGGCCTGCCCTTTGACGATGCCAGCGGCGACCGACTAAGGCAGTGGCTGGGGGTGAGCCGCGAGCAGTTTTATGACCCCAGGCTGTTTGCCGTCATTCCCATGGGATTTTGCTATCCGGGAACGGTTGAAAAACAGGGGCGCAAACAGGGTGATATGCCGCCGCGGCCAGAATGCTCAGCCACCTGGCACCCAAGGCTTTTTGCCGCCCTGCCCAATATCGAGCTGACACTGATCCTCGGCAAATACGCCATGGCCTGGCACCTCAAGGGCAGTCCACTGGCCAAGGCGCCTGTCAGTACCGCCGTGGCAGAAGCTGACTCGCTGTGGCCGACAAAACTGGTGCTGCCTCACCCGAGTCCGCGTAATCGCCTCTGGTTTAAACAGCACCCGGAATTTGAGCAAAACCTGTTACCCAGGCTCAGGCAGAGAGTCGCCGAGTTATTAGCACATTAGGGTCTGTTGACCCTTGAAGATGGTTTTTGCAGCTTTTGTCGTTTTTTATACCAAACAACGACAAATGCTACCCAAAGGGCTCGGCTAGACGCGCTTTACTCTTTGTTGCAAGGTATTTACCTAGGCCCCTAGGCTGCATACCTTGCGTCGCGATTAAAACGCGTCTAGTACGAGCAAAATTCAACCATGAAAGGTCAACAGACCCTAGAGGCTCGCATGTATTTTCTCGACGCCGCGACCGCGCAGCAGATAGTGGATCGCACCATGAATATCATCGACCACAATATCAATGTGATGAACAGTCAAGGGGTGATCCTCGGCTCCGGCGACAAGCAGCGACTCAACAGTGTCCATGAAGGCGCCCTTCTGGCCATAGCCCAAAACCGCACTGTGGTGATAGATGAAGGCAGTCGCCACAGCCTGCACGGCGTCAAACCCGGGATCAACCTGCCGCTGCACTACCACGGCAAGATAATCGGCGTTGTCGGCATTACCGGTAATCCGGCAGAGCTGCTGCACTATGGTGAGCTGTTGAAAATGACTGCCGAAATGATGGTCGAGCAAGCCAACTCCCTCGAGCTGGATCTCTGGCATAAACGCCAGCGGGAAGAGTTTATTCTGCAACTGTTGAAACGTGACAGCTATAGCGAAAGCGATTTTTGTGCCTGGGCCGCCCAGCTGCAGATAGATCTGCAAAAACCCAGAGTTGCCGCCGTGATAGAACTCGCCAAAGGCGAAAGCAAGGCCACTGATCTCAAGGAAATCCAGCGTCTACTCGAGTATCCGCAAAGGGACAACCTGGTGGCCATGACCGCCATGGATCAGTTGGTGATCCTCAAACCCGCCTTTCTCGATGGTCGTAGCTGGGATCCGGCGCTTGAGGATCTGCGAATCGAGAAACTGCTTGCCCGTTTGCCGGCCGACACCCAAGGCCGACTCAAAATCGCGCTGGGGCATTTTTTTCCCGGTGAAGGCGGTATTCGGCGTTCATATCAAACCGCGCTGGAAACCCTGAGATTAGGGAAAAAGCGCGCGCCGGAAAAGACCAAGTACCTCTATCAGGATCACGCGCTGGCAGTATTGTTGTCCGGGCTGGTTAATAGCTGGCGCGGTCAGGAGCTGGCAGCGCCCTTTCGCAAACTGCAGCAGCATGACAAAAAGGGGCTGTTGCTGCGTACACTGAGCGCCTATCTGCAACACTTCGGTGACCAGCAACAATGTGCCAAGGCATTGTTTATTCACCGTAATACCCTGAGGTATCGTCTGGAACGTATCAGTGAGATCACCGGCATAGAGCTGCAAAGCCTGGATGGATTGCTGCAACTCTACCTGGGAGAGGTCCTCAGTCGCCTGGAACACAAATAATTGTGCATACGCACAAAAAACTAACCACTTTCAGGGGGGAATTCCGTATTTTCCCCTAAAGCCATCACGGCGCTGCAACTGGGATAATAATCGCCAGCCCGCCTTCGCGCCGGCGCCCCAACCCCTACATAAATAACGACCCAATAAGGGACACTTATGAGCCTGGTACTAGTACTATTGGCGGTGATCATCTTTATTGTCATCGCCACCTCAACATTTAAACTACACCCCTTTTTGACGCTGCTGCTGGCGTCATTTATCGCCGCCTTCGGATTCGGCCTGCCCGCCGGGGAAATCGCCAAAACCATCAGTGGTGGTTTTGGAGGTATTCTTGGTTATATAGGACTGGTGATAGTCCTGGGAACTATCATAGGCACAGTGCTGGAGAAGAGCGGCGCGGCCATCACCATGGCCGATGTGGTCATCAAGGTGCTCGGGCAGCGCTTCCCGACTCTGACCATGTCCATCATAGGTTATATCGTTTCCATCCCAGTGTTTTGTGACTCAGGCTTTGTGATCCTCAACAGCCTGAAACAGTCTCTGGCCAATAGAATGCAGGTTTCCAGCGTTGCCATGAGCGTCGCCCTGGCCACCGGCCTCTATGCTACCCACACCTTTGTGCCGCCTACTCCCGGCCCGATTGCCGCCGCCGGTAACCTGCAACTGGAAGCCAGCCTGGGGCTGGTGATTGCAGTAGGCATTCTGGTTTCTGCCGTTGCCGCCTTCGCAGGTTTGCTCTGGGCCAACCGCTTTATGAACACTGAGCCGGATGGCGAAGGCGCCGAAGAGCTCAAGGCTTCTGCCGAAGAATTTGAAACACTCAAGGCTGCTTATGGCAAGCTGCCAAGCCCCTTGGCGGCGTTCTCACCTATTTTTGTTCCTATTTTGCTGATCTGCCTTGGTTCTATCGCCGCCTTCCCTTCCAAGCCCATGGGTGAAGGCATGCTGTTCAGCCTGTTCCATTTCCTCGGCCAACCACTCAATGCCTTGATGATAGGCTTGGGGCTGTCACTCTTGCTGCTCAAGGGCGACAACAAGGTCAAAGAGTTTTCCGAGCGTATCTCACAGGGCCTGGCCGTTGCCGCCCCCATACTGCTGATTACCGGTGCCGGCGGCGCTTTTGGCGCTGTAATCAAAGCCACGCCTATCGGTGACTTTATCGGTACTTCACTGTCGGCTCTGGGTATAGGTATCTTTATGCCCTTCCTGGTGGCGGCGGCACTGAAGTCGGCTCAAGGCTCCTCCACAGTGGCGCTGGTAGCCACTTCGGCTCTGGTGGCTCCCATGTTGGGTGATATCGGCCTTGGCAGCGAAATGGGCCGGGTGCTGACCGTCATGGCCATAGGCGCCGGAGCCATGACAGTGTCCCACGCCAACGACAGCTTCTTCTGGGTAGTCACTCAGTTTAGCCGTATGAGCGTAGCCCAGGCCTACCGGGCTCAGACCATGGCGACCCTAATTCAGGGGATCACCGCCATCATCTTCGTCTGGCTGCTTAGCCTGGTTCTGCTCTAAACTCTTCCCTTGCTGCTGCCGGTTTCACCGGCAGCCCGTTGTACAGGAAATCAGATGAAAATAGTGATAGCACCGGATTCCTTCAAGGAAAGCCTGAGCGCCCTCGAAGTAGCCAATGAAATTGAAGCAGGCTTTAAACTCAGGCTGCCGGATGCCGAGTACCTCAAAGTGCCGGTGGCCGACGGCGGCGAAGGCACAGTGCAATCTATGGTCGATGCGACCAACGGTCACCTGGTCGAGCTTGAAGTCTGTGGCCCACTCGGACAAGCTGTGAAGGCCCATTACGGTATTCTGGGTACAGAAGGCACTCATGGTGCCAGAACTGCAGTTATCGAAATGGCGGCCGCCTCCGGGCTGCATCATGTCAGCCCGGCGCTTCGCAATCCAAGGCTGACCACAAGTTACGGCACCGGCGAGCTGATTATCGATGCCATAGAGCGTGGCATTCGCCACTTCATCATCGGCCTTGGCGGCAGTGCCACCAATGATGGCGGCGCCGGTATGGCCAAGGCGCTGGGCGCTAAACTATTGGATAGTGCCGGGCTGGAGATAGGCCCGGGGGGGGCGGCACTCGCGGCCTTGGCAACACTGGACTGCAGCCAACTGCATCCGGCGCTCACTGACTGCCATTTTGAAGTGGCCTGTGATGTGGACAACCCTTTATGTGGCGAGCGCGGCGCTTCGGCGGTATTCGGGCCGCAAAAGGGAGCCACTGAGGAAATGGTCGCCGAGCTTGACGCTGCCCTTGGCCACTTTGCCGATATTCTGGTTCAGAGCGGCTTTGAAGATAAGCGCCTGCAAAGTGGTGCCGGCGCCGCCGGTGGCATGGGACTTGGGGTGATGGCATTTCTGGACGCAGAGCTGCGCCCCGGTATCGACATAGTCATGCAGGCTGTCGGACTTGATGCCAAACTTGAAGGCGCCGCACTGGTTATCACCGGCGAGGGACGCATTGATGGACAAACCATCTATGGCAAGACGCCCATGGGAGTTTTGCGCCTGGCAAAGGCGCGCAACATTCCCGTGATTGGTATTGCCGGCTGTCTGGGCGCGGGTTCAGAGCTGGTGCTGGAGCAGGGAATGAGCGCCATTTTTGATATCATTCCCTCGGCCTGCGACTTGCCCAAGGCGCTGGCCGAAGCCAGAGCCAATCTGCAGCGCACCTCCAGCAATATCGCCGCGCTGCTGGCTCTGCAACTGAATAACGCCAATTGATTTTTCGCGGGTCAACCTCCTTGGCCCGCTGCTTTTTCGCTTCAGTTTCAACTTGTCTGACCGCAATCCTTGCAGTAAAGTGAGCTGCCATTTCAAGACCTGTGCAGACACAGGCAGATACAGTGTGAGACCAAAGCCCCATGACCGCCAGCAAACAACGCCAGGCCACCGCCTCAGAAAACTCTCTGATGCGTATCTTTACCGTGCCCGAAGCACCGGAATCGACCCTGAGCCGCATAGAGCAGGCATTGTCTGAAGATCTCGCCGGTTTCCTGACCCAAAATATTGCCGCGCTGGAAAAGCCCCTGAGTGAAATCGAAAAGGATTTCCAGGCCTTTGAAATCCCGCGTCAACCCAGATTTGTTTCTGACTACTCTGAAGAGATGATGCAGAATTTGGTGGCGCATTCAGTACACACCGCCGCCCCCAGCTTTATCGGCCATATGACATCGGCGCTGCCCTACTTCGTATTGCCCTTGTCGAAAATGATGGTGGGCCTGAATCAGAATCTGGTCAAAATCGAAACCTCCAAGGCCTTCACTCCCCTGGAGCGGCAGGTGCTGGGGATGATGCATCACCTCATTTATGGCCAAACCACCGACTTCTACCACCAGTGGATGCACAGCGCCAATCATGCTCTGGGAGCCTTCTGCTCCGGCGGCACTGTGGCCAATATCACCGCCCTGTGGATTGCCCGTAACCAACTGCTCAAGGCTGACGGTGAATTTCGCGGTATCAATCGCGAAGGCTTAGGCGCGGCGCTCTGCCACTACGGTTGGAAGAGCCTGGCGATACTGGTGTCCGAGCGCGGCCATTACTCCCTGGGCAAAGCTGCCGATCTGTTGGGCATTGGCCGGGATAACATAGTTTCAATCGCGACCGATGCCAACAATAAGGTCGATGTCGACGCCATGCGCGAGGCGGCCACCAAGCTGGCCCAACAGGGCATCCGAGTCATGGCGATAGTCGGCGTCGCCGGCACCACAGAAACCGGTAATATAGACCCTCTGCCTGAGCTGGCCGAGTTGGCAACCGAGCTCAATTGCCACTTTCATGTTGATGCCGCCTGGGGCGGAGCCAGCTTGTTATCCAGCAAATATCGCCATCTGCTCAAAGGGATAGAACTGGCCGACTCAGTGACCATAGATGCCCATAAACAGATGTATGTTCCTATGGGTGCCGGTATGGTGCTGTTCAAACAGCCTGAACTGGCGCGGGCAATTGTGCATCATGCCGAATATATTTTGCGTAAAGGTTCCAAGGATTTGGGCAGCCAGACTCTGGAAGGTTCCCGTCCCGGAATGGCCATGCTGGTGCATGCCTGCATGCAGATAATCGGCAAGGAAGGCTATGAAATACTGATCAATAATTCGCTGGAAAAGGCCCGCTTCTTTGCCGGCTTGATTGAGCAACACAGCGAATTTGAACTGGTGAGTGCGCCCGAGTTGTGTCTGCTCACCTACCGTTGGTGCCCCTCTTGGGCACAAACCGCTCTGAACCGGCAATTGGCACAGGGTAATCTTGAAAAGGTCAAAGAGATCAATGGCATTCTTGATGACCTGACTCGTGCCATTCAGAAGAAACAACGTGAACAAGGCAAATCTTTTGTGTCCCGCACCCGGATCCAACCCGCCCGTTATCACAGAGAAACCGTGACTGTATTCCGGGTGGTGCTGGCCAACCCGCTGACCACAGACACCATACTGGCAGATGTATTAAACGAACAAACTGAGCTGGCAGCTTCTGAAACCGGGCTACTTCAAGTACTAAAACAAGCTTGCAACTGAACATTTATTGAGGGCGGTGCCGAGTCACGCCCTGCATGCCGTTTTCCCGCCCCCGTACACTTTTGAGCAGCCCCACTATCATATCGGTGGCATTCAAGGGCGCATCTACGGAAAGTCCTTGATCTCTATCTTGCCGCTCTGGGTTGACTTGAAAACTGCCGCTTAAATGAACACAGGCAATAAACTCTTTACTCTTCTAAAAATAAACATGTTTACTGCAAGTGCACTCATCTAAGGAAGGTGCGAACAAGTCCCATGTGTGCTATGCGTCGGCTTACGGGCCTGGATGCAAGGCGTGGTTCGCAGCAAATGGCCCTAGTCCTTTGCAAGAAACTCAACATAGTAGACAGGTCTGTAAGCCACACCTGGATTGCCCACTGCTTATATTTCACCTTCTCATACCACGGGCTTTCTCAGGCTCCACTCAATCAACTTTGCTCTGATCAACCGTTGCGAAAACTGCTGCGGATCAAGCACCCAATTGGTGGCAATTTCCCGAACGTTCGCGTCATCCGGATAACATCCCCCTGTAGACAAACCATTAATATAACAACGTTTAGCGGCTTGTACCTCTGCCTCCGTGGGTTCACCCGCCGAGATGTAGCTTTGGTCATATTCATAAAGCCCGTCATGATACACGGCATATTTTCTTGTTACCTGACCGTCTTCCGCCATAAACCAAAAATTGTATATACCTCCCTGATGGTCACCGAAGCCATAAGTTTTTCCAAATCTCTGGCTTAACCTAGCGGCGAATTCTGAAAGGTTGCGTAGGCATTCATCCAGCATTTCCATACTGTCCCTGAGGCCATACTGGCGAAACGGCAAGCCCCAACCACCAAGGTAGATAAGCCCATCAAGATCCGCGACAACCAGATGTGAAGTTTTCCAGATAAGCTTCAGATCGCCTGCAGAACCAAAATCGCTGATGGACCTGATATCCGCCTCCCCCTTCAGCTGGTCAACGATTCCATCCAGATCTGTGCTTTCTACGACCAACCAAATCATATTGCGATACATCGAAACACTCATTTTTATTCCCTTAAATATCTGAAGGTTTGAAAATTCAGTAGTCCACGAACTTTAGTGGCTCAACAATGGGCCGGAACAGTAACAAAACCAAGAGACAAAACAAAGGGACAAAACAAAGAGATTAAAACCGAGATATTAAAATTGATCCCCCATAATTCTTGGTAGATTGCAGGCCGGAGTTCCACGATGAATTCAAAAAAAGTGCCTGATTTTTCCATCAGGCACTTGGGTCGCTTATCAGAGAGTTATCTGTTCCCTTAATGAATAACCACGGGAATACTGGGCAGGATGGTAGAGACTCCATTAGGGGTGGTGATTTCAATCAGCAGACTTCCGGCATCGGCTTGGTCGGCACCTTTCACCATCACACTATACTCCAATGCGCTATTTTGATTGGTTGAGAGTACAGTAAAGTTACCCTTACTCGCCAAACTACCTGCTGAGGTGCTGAAAGTGATACTCGTCCCGGATGGCAAGGGTTGATTATGAAGATCCCCGACAATGATTGATACCGCACCAACGGATTTACCTATGATATCCAAGGTCTGGTTGTCATTGAGGCCGTCACAAACATCCACTTGGTTCTTATCATCAGTACAGCTATCCGTAATTTCAGGAGTTGAAGCAACCGGGTCACTACCCGACATCACCAATACAATAGAAGCCCTGACATTGAGCGACTTGTCGGTTGCTGAGCACCCTTCGTGAGGATTATTACTGTCATCAAGCCGGCAAAGACTACCGTTATAGACGCCATCCGCCCCATCAAAGCTACCGCTATTATTAAAGTCCACAAAAGTCTCTAACTCTCCACCGGTTAGCGCTCTGTCATACATATCATCTTCATTATGGTCGACGAAGGCTTCCGATAAATCAAAGGGACGGCCGGAAACATCTGGTTTACTCTTGAAGTCGTCCCATTCATCAAGGTCGAATCGTCCATTACCATTGAGATCCGGGAACGACTCTTCTCCAATTGCCGTGGCCAAAATAGTTACCCGTCCGCCATAGGGTTGACCAAGGTTATCCAGGGAGGGTTGTTCTCCCCCCCCAAGGGTGTTGCCTGTAGGGCGAGGGTTTTGACTGGTCCAGGTCACGGTACAAGCACCGGCTGCTGTTGTGCATGAAGACTCAATGACGCCACCTTCTGTGGTAAAGCTAACTGCAGTGCCATCCGGAACCGGGTTGTTGAAAGCATCTGCCAACCTGGCAGTCACTTTGACTTCAACGCCATCATAATTCCAACCTTCCGGGTTATAGTTATCAGCAGAAAGAGAGAAGGAATCCTGATCCGGAAGGCCGGTCGAAATCACCAATTGGCTGGACTGGGACGAAATCAATGGCAAACTGCCATCCACTTCAGCGGTTACCCTGACTGAAGTCGATACGGTTCCTGAATTAATCACAGTTTGGGCTATCCCTTGTGCATTAGTCGTCGCGAAAACAGGATCTATCTCTATACCACCGACGTCTGTATTGAGGGAAAAATTAACTCTTTGATTACTTACAGGATTGTTGTTCTTATCCAGCACTTTAAATCTAACAGTTGACGATTCCGCACCACCCGTGCCTTTTAAGCGGATAGTTTGCGGAGTCGCATCCATGAAAAAGATACTGCCCACACTCGCCGGTAACACATTGACCACAGCTTTGGCCGTCAGTGATTTGCCTCCGACATTAGCACTGATATTGATAGTATCATCACCGACACAGCCTTTGGCGAGATAAGTGCTGGTAGCGACACCATTAACTGCAATAACAGGTGAACTGATTTCCGCTTCCAAAGGCGTTTTACCGGCACAGACTGAAGTAAACATAACTTCGGCAGGCTCGACAAAAGGATTACCGTTATCATCCTGCAATGTCACGCTGACACTCGCTGTACCACCAGCAGAGACAACGGCTGGTGCCACAGCTGCCACCCCATCCTGAAATGGCGAGCCGCTGCCCATAAACACATTGGTTGCACCGACTTTAAATACCAGGGATGTCTCTTCACCGGACAGTAAAGTCGCGGTTGCAATCCCGGCTCCAGGCTGAGTACCGGCCAAGATCTGAACATAGGCCTTACCATTATCTGTGGCCGCCGTATCTATGGGGATTTCGCCCCTGTCACTGGTAAACTTGACAATGGTCTGTTTGGAAATCCCGGTGACATTGGCCACCAAATAGCCCGGCGTTAATGAGGTGATCGCTTCCAAAGGGGTTGTACTGTCAGGATTAGCAACAAGCACCAAGGATATCTGAGCTCCCCCGGTATCGGCGCCACCATCACCTTTGGTATTGAATGAGACTTGAGCTTCAGCACCATCGCCACTGCCAGGAGTATACCGGGCTGTTACAGTCCCCGAACCCAACTTATCGCCGGGCAAGAGATCTATTCGCACCACACCTTGTGCATCCGAAACCCCACTGTCGGAAGCCAATACACCTTGACCTTCAACGGAGAAGACAATTCTTCCGCCCTGGAATGGCACAGCGTTTTTGCTCAACGTAGCAACCAATTTCCCCGGTACGGCATTGGAGACTTCCGATAAAGGCTCACCATTGGCATCGGTTAACTTGAGACTGATGGTATAAGTATCTGTAGGCAGAGTCGGCGTTGTGCCATCTCCACCGTCGGAAATACTGCCACCCCCACCACAGGCAAATAAAAGAAAACTACATATTAGAGTGAAGCAAAACTTAAACGCTGACTTCATTGTCAGACTCCCCATTACTCAATAATCACAAATTGTATTCATCTGTATTACTTATAGAGCAACATTGTATAATTTTCAGTAAACATTTCCTCAACATGTGAGCGTAACTGGCAATTATCAATATCAATATTTAACCAGCATCCCATTTCCTCAAGAGAGCTTTCTTGCTAGGCTTTAGTGCGCCAAATTACAAAAGTACAAGAATTAAACAGGAAAATTTATGGCATTCACTCCAACCAAGAAAATGGGCCTGACAGGTAAGATCCTTATTGGCATGGCAGCCGGTATCATTGTCGGTCTTCTTCTGAGAGCTTTTTTCCCCGCTGGTGAGCTGGATTCACCTCAAGTCCAGCAAGATCCCTATTTCATCTTTGTGCGGGATTACATCACCGAAGGCTTTCTTAATGTCGTCGGTACTATCTTCATTTCCAGCTTGAAAATGCTGGTAGTGCCCTTGGTCTTTATTTCTCTGGTTTGCGGTACCAGCTCACTCAGTGATCCCTCAAAACTGGGGCGTTTGGGTGGCAAAACCATCGCTTTCTACCTTTTTACCACCGCTATAGCTCTAACACTGTCAATTATGGCGGCAGTGATGATCCATCCCGGCCACAGCAGCATGTCTACCGCAGGCAACAGTTTTGAAGCCAAAGATGCTCCCAGCCTGGCGGAAGTATTGATTAACATAGTACCCACCAACCCGATGCAGGCGATGAGCGAAGGCAATATGCTGCAGATCATTATCTTTGCGGTGATCTTTGGTTTTGCCATCTCTCATGTGGGCGACAAAGGCAAGCGGGTTGCGGCGCTGTTTGAAGACCTCAATGAAGTCATCATGAAAGTGGTGACCCTAATCATGCATCTAGCGCCTTACGGGGTATTTGCCCTTATGGGTAAACTGGCACTGACACTCGGCGTAGAAACTTTCGGTAGTGTGGTCGCTTACTTCTTTGTGGTACTGGGTGTACTGCTGGTCCATGCTTTTGTCACTTATCCTATTCTGCTCAATCTGCTGTCAGGACTGAATCCGTTCACCTTTATCCGTAAGATGCGCGACGTGCAGCTGTTTGCCTTCAGTACTGCCAGTTCCAACGCCACTCTGCCGGTCACTATCGAGACGGCTGAGCATCGCCTGGGCGTCGATAACAAGATAGCCTCGTTCACCTTACCCTTGGGCGCTACCATCAATATGGATGGCACAGCCATCATGCAGGGGGTGGCAACGGTATTTATCGCTCAGGTTTACGGTATCGACCTAACGATTACCGACTATATTACCGTGGTTGTCACGGCCACCCTGGCCTCTATCGGCACAGCCGGGGTACCGGGAGTGGGTCTGGTGATGCTGGCCATGGTGCTCAATCAAGTGGGCTTGCCGGTAGATGGTATCGCACTGATTATCGGGGTCGATAGATTGCTGGATATGGTCCGCACCGCGGTGAACGTCACAGGTGATACTGTCGCAACCGTGGTGATCGCCAAGTCGGAAAATGAGTTCAATGAAGAAACCTTCAACGACCCAAAAGCCGGTAAAACCAATGTCAGCTTCCATAAGGAACACCATACTCCCATGTAAGGAGTAAGCTGAATTCGCTGAAAGCAAAATTCAAAGAGGGCGTCCATTCGGACGCCCTCTTCTATATTAACGGATTTGATTTAACCCATCGAGATAAGCGGAGCCAAACTTAACGCTCCCAGTAGGCTTCTTCCAGGCTATCTTCCCGCTCGGGTAACCCCCTTGATAGGCGCGGACTATGCTGAGCCAACACTTCATAAGCGACCCGGTTGGCATACTTACAGATCTGTGAAAATGAGGAATAACACAAGCCATCGCGCTTATGCTTACTGGAGCCCGGTACATTGGTCTTGTGGAAAGTATTGGCTGCCAAGTCATGCAGGAGTGCAGACAGAGCACCATCACCGGCGCCGTTGGTATTGTGAATTTTCTCCGGCCCGCCCATGTAAGGCGAAATATGGGCATATACCTTGATGGGTTTATCACAATCATTTTTCAATTTCGGACGGGAGAACTCATAACGATTGAATTCAGGAATAGCGCCGGGCAGCAGAGTATGAGCCGTTTCGCGTTTCTCGGCGTCATCTGTATAACCTGCGGTGTAAAGTCCCGAAGCACCCGCAGTCGTCAACACCATGTCACACCATTCAAGTGCCGCTTCACTGGCCAGTAAAGGATCGGCAAATCCGGTCAACGCCTCACCTTCATCTTCATTCATTGCCAACACAGTCACATGTTGGCGAATAAAATCCTGCCACCATTTGGGATCTTCAGCAATCAGGAAACGGGTTCCCAAGGTCAGTACCACAGGTACTTCGGCTTCCTGGGCGTAGCGAATGGCTGTCAGCGCCGCTTCACCTATCTGATCGCCATCACTGGCCCGCATCAGATAAGCGGTCAACACCAAAGCAGAACTGCCCTGGATCACTTCTTTATCGATAAACTCCGGGCTTAACTTGTCCATTGAGCCCTTGCTGATGGCAAAAGTACGCTCACCGTCATCGGAGATCAGGGTAAAGCAGCGACCTATCGGACCTTCAACCGGCTGTAAGTAGTTAAGATCCACCTTGGACGAAGTGTTGCACAAATAGCGGTAGGCATAACTACCTACTTCAATATGCTTACTCATCACACCAAAGAGCACAGATCTGTCATCGGCCAGAATTGAGTAGTTGTGAATGGTATTACCGATAGTGCCGCCGGCAAACTCATCGCTGACCAACTCACGGCTTTTGAGCTCATGATACAGCTGGTGGGCACTGGCATCATCAATCAGAGTCGAGTTGCCTTTGGGTAAGTTGTAACGCTGCAGCAGTTCATCTTCGACCTTGGCTTCGATATCCACCAAAGTTTGATCTATACCTGAAATCCAGGTACTGAAAGGTTGTGGCTGCTGAGTCAACTGCGCCAGCAAAGGATCACGGGTTTTGACCGGAAAATAGTGTTTGGATTTACGCTGACCGGGAAATTTCATATTGGGCTCTCATTTTCATCGTCCCTGAGTAGTGTACCGTTTGGGTACACTTTCCTGATAATGATCTTAAGTCAGGCTGACGGAGCTGCCAGCGACCACTTTAAATGGCGGCAGATTCTATCACAAATCCACCGCCACACCAGTGTACGCTAACGGGCTTGATACCAATTTTCAGTGTGAAACTTCACCAACTCGGCCAAAAAACACATATGAGCCGATTGCGCATTGAGACAAGGGATAAATTGATATTGTTTCCCACCGGCTTCAAGAAAGCTTTCGCGGCCTCCTTGAGCTATCTCTTCCAGTGTTTCCAGGCAGTCGGCGGCAAAGGCGGGACTCATGATATCGACCGAATGAACCCCCTGTCCCGGCAAAGATTCGAGCAGCTCATCGGTATAGGGCGTTAGCCAAGGCTCCTTGCCAAAACGGGATTGGAAGCACAGCTGCCATTCACCTTGCCCCAGGCCAAGCTCGGTGGCCAACAACTTAGCCGTGGTTTCACATTGACTGCGATAAGGATCCCCCTCCTTAATGTAACGCTCGGGCACCCCATGAAACGACATCAGCAGCCTTTGTCCCCGCCCTTCTCGCTGCCAATGGGTACGAACACTATCGGCCAGGGCCTGAATATAACCTGGCTTGTCGTGGTAATCGCGCACAAACCTCAGCTCAGGCAGATTACGCTCCATTTTCAACGCCGCGGCAACACCATCAAACACACTGGCCACAGTGGAGCAGGAATATTGAGGATAAAGAGGCAACACCAGCACCCTGTCAACTCCGGCATTTTTCAGCGCCGTCAGGCCATCACTCAAGGACGGACTGCCATAACTCATCCCCAGCTCAACAGGAATATGACAGCCAACTTGCTCCCGAAGCAAATCTGCCAGAGCTTGTCTCTGCTGTTTACTGACCACCATTAAAGGTGATCCTTCCGCCTGCCAAATAGATTGATACAACTTGGCGACTTTCGCCGGACGGGTATTGAGAATAATACCTTGTAACAGGGGTTGCCACAGCCAGGGGGACAGATCCACCACACGTTGATCGCTGAGGAACTGTTTCAAAAAAGTACGTACTGCCGCTTTGGTTGGCGCAGCGGGAGTACCCAAGTTAACCAAAAGCACACCGAATGGAGGACGGGTATCCTGCACTGTATTATTCCTGTTCCGAGAGAGATGGCGCCAAGTTAACACCGCTAAAACCATAAAAAAAGCCCGCAATTGCGGGCTTTTTTCGATTATGAGAACCGGTTCTGATAATTAATCAGCCCAGCGCCTTCACAATGGCTTCGCTGACGGAAGCAACGCTTTGGGTACCGTCGAATTTACTGTACTTGGTATCACCCTTGGCCGCCATGGCACCATAGTAATCCACCAGCGGCATGGTCTGTTCGTGATAGATGCCCAGGCGCTTGCGTACTGTGCTCTCTTCATCATCCGGGCGGATAACCAGTTCTTCACCTGTTACATCATCCTTGCCGTCTTCTTTTGGCGGATTGAAGACCACATGGTAAACCCGGCCAGAACCAGGATGCACCCGGCGACCGCTCATACGTTTAACGATTTCTTCGTCCGGTACATCAATCTCAATCACATGATCAACATGGATACCGTTAGCCACCATGGCATCAGCTTGTGGAATAGTGCGTGGGAAACCATCCAGCAGGAATCCCTTGGCGCAGTCGTCCTGAGTAATGCGCTCTTTAACCAGACCTATGATCAGCTCATCTGAAACCAATTGTCCGGCGTCCATCACCTTCTTGGCTTCCAGTCCCAAAGGCGTACCGGCCTTTACGGCTGCACGCAGCATATCGCCGGTTGAGATCTGTGGAATGCCATACTTTTCCATGATGAACTGAGCCTGGGTACCTTTACCGGCACCAGGGGCGCCCAATAGGATAATGCGCATATCAAGAGTCCTCTTTTCGCATTGATATTCTTGTTAGGGCGGCGATCTTCGCACATCTGGCCGCCCATGAGAAGGCCTTTGGCTTCGACTTTAGCCACAGAAACGCCAAAAAAACCTGACAGCTCTGACCTGTTAAAAGCGGTCAAAACCGCTCAGGCAGAGGCTTGGCCTGCCAAGCTTAACTCTATCAGTAGAGTAAACTATAAAGCTTGCGACGATAGCTGCTCGCCAGTGTATTCCCCTGACCAAGGGCTGAAAGTATCGTCAGAAACTGCTGTTTCAATTCACCATTACCGGCGTTGAGATCTTGCTGCAGTTGGGCAAAAAGCAACTCCAGGGCCTCTTCATCCCTGTGCGCCTGATGCAGTGCCGTTGCCAGCTTGCCAAGTAAACCCAGGTCTCCCGGAGCTGCTTCGAGCGCTTGTTGTAAAGAACGGATTTCCGGCGTATCAGCCGCCTCTTCCGCCAACTTGAGTTTGGCCTGCAAACTGGCGTAATAAGCATCCTGATCTTCAAGCTTGATGCCGGCAAGCAGGCTTTTGGCAGCGGCAATATCACCGCTTAACAGGCATGCATCAGCATAAGGCAAAGCCACCTCGGCGCCATTGTGCTCGCCATAGGCTTCCTTCAGCAACACCAGGGCTGCGGCGGCATCGCCTCCGGCGAGTAATTCTCTGGCGTCAGCAAGTTTCAGCTCCCAGGCGGCAGGCAGATGTTTATCCAGCATGACCTGAATTTGCGACTCGTCCTGCACCCCGGCAAAGCCATCAACCGGCTGGCCCTGACTGAGCAACAAAGTGGTCGGCAAGCTCTGGATCTGGAAATAGGAGGCGATTTCCATTTCAGTTTCGCAGTTGACGGCCGCCAGCAGCAGTTGCCCCTGATAACGGTTTGCCAATGTTTCCATGGTGCCGAGTAGCCCCAGACTCTCCGGGCTTTGCTGCGCCCAGAAGACCAACGCGACCAACTGTTGTTTCGAGGCTTCCACCACCTGTTGAATGTTGTCGCGGGTCAGTTCGATACGTGTTTCCATAGCAATCCTTGTTGGATGGTCGGGCTATACCCGAGTAAAAAAGGGCCATAAAGGCCCTTTTTTGATTGGCTTACTTAAGGTTGGCAAGCAACATCTGGTTCATCAAGCGGATAAACTCAGATGGGTCAGCCAGGCTGCCCTTTTCTGACAGCATTGCCTGTTGCAACAACAGGTTACTCCAGTCAGTAAAGCGGCTTTCATCCGTCTCGTCATTGAGTCTGGCCACCAGCGGGTGCGTCGGGTTCAGCTCAAATGTTGGTTTGACTTCCGGCACCTGTTGGCCGGCGGCCTGCATCAGCTTGATCATCTGGCTCGACATCTCGCCTTCACCGGCCACCACACAGGCTGGAGTGTCGGTCAAACGCGTGGTCACCCGTACATCCTTGACCTTATCACCCAGCGCCTCTTTGATACGCTTGAGCAAAGACTCGGATTCGGCCGCCAGTTTTTCCTGTTCGGCCTTTTCATTCTCATCTTCCAGCTCACCGAGATCCAGCTCACCGCGAGTCACAGAGTGCAGCGCCTTTTCCTTGTACTCTGTCAGGTGGTTGATGAGCCACTCGTCGATACGGTCAGACATCAACAGCACTTCGATGCCCTTCTTACGCAGCAGCTCCAGATGCGGACTGTGGGCCGCCGCCTCATAGCTGTCGGCAACAATATAGTAAATCTTGCTCTGACCTTCCTTCATGCGGCCGATGTAATCATCCAGCGATACAGTTTGCGCCGCAGTGTCATTGTGGGTCGAGGCAAAACGCAGCAAGCCGGCCACACGCTCGCGGTTGCTCCAATCCTCTGCCGGGCCCTCTTTCAGTACCTGGCCGAACTCAGCCCAGAACTGCTGGTACTTGTCGCTGTCGTCTTTAGCCAGTTTCTCCAACATGCCCAGCACCCGCTTGGTAATGGCCGTGCGCATGGCTTGGGTCACCTTGTTGTCCTGCAGTATCTCCCGGGAGACGTTCAGCGGCAGATCGTTGGAGTCGATAAGACCTTTGACGAAACGCAGGTAAGAAGGCATAAACTGCTCGGCGTCATCCATGATAAATACGCGCTGAACAAAGAGTTGCAGACCCTGCTTGCGATCCCGGTTCCAAAGGTCCCAAGGCGCCTTGGAAGGAATGTACAGCAAGCTGGTGTATTCCTGCTTACCTTCAACCCGGTTGTGACTCCACAGCAGAGGATCGCTGAAGTCATGGGAGATATGCTTGTAAAACTCCCGATATTCTTCATCGGAAATCTCAGACTTGTTGCGGGTCCAAAGCGCGGTGGCCTTGTTCATCACTTGCCATTGACCTTCAGTCGCCGGAATTTTTTCACCATCCGGGCCTTCGGACTCGGGCGAACCTTCCTGCCACATCTCTACCGGAATGGAGATATGATCTGAGTACTTGGTGATGATAGAGCGCAAACGCCAGTCATCGGCAAACTCTTTTTCCTCTTCGCGCAGATGCAAAGTAATCTCGGTACCGCGGCTATCTTTAACTATGTTTTCAACGGTAAAGTCGCCTTCACCGGCAGACTGCCACTGCACGCCCTCATCGGCCTTGTGACCGGCGGCGCGGGTTCTCACTGTTACCTTGTCGGCCACAATAAAGGCCGAGTAGAAACCCACACCGAACTGGCCAATCAACTGCGAGTCTTTGGCGGCATCGCCGGAGAGGTTTTTGAAGAATTCTGACGTGCCTGACTTGGCAATGGTACCCAAATGCTCGATAACGCCGTCACGGGTCATACCTATACCATTGTCTTCAATGGTAATAGTGCCCTTTTCCTTATCGGTACTGATACGTACCCTGAGCTCGCCATCACCTTCATAAAGCGCGTCGTTGGTAAGCGCCAGATAACGCAGTTTGTCGGCGGCATCGGCGGCATTGGATACCAATTCACGCAAGAAAATCTCCTTGTTGGAGTACAAAGAGTGGATCATCAAATGCAAAAGTTGTTTGACTTCAGTTTGAAAACCATGAGTTTCTTGATGTGACATGAATAGCTTCCCTTGTTTATCGCAATAGGTTAAACCAACTTGAGTTGTTTAATTAAATGGGGATGCGATTTTCAAATTCAAGGGCGGGATGACACAGACCGATAACAGCCGCAGAAAAAATAGCCCGAAGTGAGCTCTGAAAATAGTCCAGCGCCGATTGCCGTTTTCCATCTGTGTCGAAAATATGCAATCTTTGTCCGCTTTGTCCGGTTATCGTCTGGAAACCCCTCTCAGGAGATATCATGATGAAACGACTCAACTATGCTAATGCTGCGCCACAAGCCTTGGAACTTCTATACCAACAGGAACGCTACTTCCACCACCAATTCAGTTCATCGAAGACCATGTCTATAACCATCTGGGAACTGGTCAAACTCAGAGTCTCACAGATTAATCAATGCGCCTTTTGTATTGACATGCACAGTAAAGACGCGCTGAAGTATGGTGAAAAAGCCGAACGAATTTTTGGTCTCAATGCCTGGCGGGACATGCCTATTTACAGCACTGCGGAAGGTATTGCCCTCGGTTGGGCCGAGCAACTGACCGCAGGTTTGGGTGTCAGCGATAAAGAGTACCAACAGGTACTGGATTGTTTCGGCCCTCAGGCGATGACAGATTTGACCATAGCCATCAATGCCATCAATAGTTGGAACCGTATCGTTAAAGTATTTAAACCCGAGGTCGGCAATTACCAGCCCAAGTGATTCAGGTTGCGTATGGACTTAAAACTATTTTCCCCCAAAGGCAATATCGCAGCAGATATTCAAGCTATATGGTCTGTTGGCGTATCGACAGGGCATAGGGAGCCGATTGTTCGATTACTGCTGGGCGACGCCGGCAGCGGTATCCTGTTCAATTTTGGCCCAGAGGTGTTTTTTGATGGGATATGGCATCCTCCGGGGATTATTTTGTTGCCTACTAGCCAGACTTCCCAAAACATCATCATGCCGCCGGGGACCCAAATGGCAGGCATCCGCTTTCATCCAGCTATGGGCTATCAATGCCTGGGAAAACGCTTCGACAACCCTGTCCGTAGTGAGCGGGAAACTGATATCCATACTCTGCTTAGCCCACTATATTTGCAGCTCTGTGCCTGCAGTGGCCACTATCCCCGCATCCGCACCATGTATCAATTTACTCGGCAACATATCGTCAGCCGTAGTGAAAGCCATCAAAGGGTCAAGGAAATCCTCCGGCATACACACCACAAGCATGCCAAAGAAACCACTTTGGGATTACGTCAAATAGAACGCCACTTCCAGAGCTGGATGGGGATGACCCCTAAATATTATCAACGCGTTATTCGGGTCAAGCAGGCAATGGAACAACTCCGGCTGGCACCATCAACATCACTGGCCGAACTGGCAGCCGACTTTGGCTTCGCCGATCAGGCACATATGACCCGTGAATTTCGTACCTTGGCCAATATCACGCCGAAACATTACGCCCGCCGCTACTTATTCAACGCTCTGCAGGCAAAAAATAGCCCCGCATAAGCGGGGCCGGTATATTCACAGAAGGCTCATTAAAGCAAACTTCAGAGCGGCAATCGCCCATTGAACGACAATGCCAGAGTGGTGCTGTCGACATATTCCAGCTCACCGCCTACCGGGACTCCATGAGCGATACGGCTCACCTTGACCTGGTAGCGATGGGCGATATCGGCAATAAAATGCGCGGTAGCATCACCTTCCACTGTCGGGTTAGTGGCCAGGATAAGTTCGGCAATCTCACCTTTGGCAAGATGCTCTTCCAGTAGCGCCAGTCCCAACTCTTCGGGTCCGACACCATCGAGCGGTGATAGATGCCCCAGCAATACAAAATAGCGGCCACTGAAATGCCCACCGGCTTCAATAGCCAATACATCGGCCGGCGTTTCAACCACGCAGATGGTATCGGCATTGCCGCGCCGCGGACTGGCGCAGATGGGACAAAGCGTTTCCTCAGTGAAGGTGCGGCACGACTGACAATGCCCCACCTCTTTCATGGCCCGCTCCAATGCTTCAGCCAACTTGAGTCCGGCTTTACGCTCGCGCTCAAGCAGTTGAAACGCCATCCGCTGTGCCGATTTAGGGCCGACACCGGGCAGACAGCGCAGCGACTGGATCAATTCATCAACCAATGGGCTGAATTTCATCTGTTATTCCGACTCAGAATGGCATCTTCATGCCAGGAGGCAGCTGCATGCCACCTGTCACTTCGGCCATCTTGGACTTTTGGTTTTCTTCAACACGACGGGCTGCATCGTTGCAGGCCGCGGCGATCAGATCTTCCAGCATCTCTTTGTCGTCTTCCAGCAGGCTGGGATCTATCTCGACTTTGCGAACATTGTGGCTGCCGGTCATGGTGACTTTCACCAAGCCTGCGCCTGACTCACCTGTGACTTCCATGCGGGCGATCTCTTCCTGCATTTTGGCCATTTTTTCTTGCATCATCTGGGCTTGCTTCATCAGGTTGCCCATACCGCCTTTTCCAAACATAGCTTTATCTCTTCAATTCAAGTTGTGAGTAACAGGTCAAAGTTGGCTAATCTTACTGAAATAAACCCGCTTGGCAATCCAAGAGTCGCATTGAACGGCAATCTTATGAAGCGGGTAACATCCACCGGCCCTAGGGCGCCTTGTCTGCAATCAAATTAGCCCTTTGACTGAGCAGCTCAGGGGGGTAGCCGAGAGTATCCTGATCCAGTTCGGCCCCCATATGACTAACAAGCCATTGAATATTTTCATCATTCATCAATGAAGCATGAGCTCCGCTCAGGAGTTCCTGATGAAAACGATGACGAATTTCCAACGGCGTTTCCCGTTGGTCATCTACTCCTACGACAATCTCGGTGCGGCAAGGTTTCCCAAACAGTTTGGAAAGCGCCTCTTCGAGCTGTTTGATGGCCGAATCTGCCGCCAAGTGTTTCTGATCCGGCTTGAGTAACAAAGGTAGCGGTTCAGCTATCCGTTCACAGACTGAGTTCACCGCCAGTTGCCGTACCCGGCCGCCTATATCCAGCGCGGACATCAATTTATACCAATAGAGATCCTGTGGATGACCGCTGGGCAGAGCATGGGCAAAGACATCCGCGGCCCCTGGGTGAGGTGCTAAGCCCGGTTCGGATGCGGGCTTAGCCTCGGCATTTGCCACTATATTTAGACTTGGCTGCTGCCCAATCGCTTTGGCAGGCTCTTGTACCGGCTCATCTATCGTCTGTGGTACAGCGTCCTGTACTGTCTGCGGCGCAGTATTCTGTGGCTCAGGTTCAGGCACAGACTCAGGTTCGGCTTGTGGGAAAGCCGCATTTTGAACCGTTTCACTGCGTTCCATCATCTCGCGACCCGCTGCAATCGCCCCCTCTGGAGCATCTTCCCATGGTGGCCTGTCTTCCTTGAGCGCCGCAACATGACTTGGGCCAGATCCGAAAGGCATTTCCCCGGCGACAGGAGTTTGCGGTTCTGCTCCGGAGGGCCCCGGGCTGTTTTCTGGCTCAAGGCTGTTTTTCGGCTCAGGGCTATTGCTCAGCTCAAGACCATTATGCCGCTCAGGGTTGTTTTCTGATTCTGCTGCCGCTTCAGGCTGAGTGGCCGCTACAGCATCGGACTCAGGAGCTGCGGCCGCGCTGCGGCGCTCCGGCAAAGGCTTTTTTTCTTCACCGTCCTTGGGGCTGGCCGCCTCTATATCGCTGAGCAGCAAATCCCGGGTGGCAAGCACCTGATCGAGCAGATCATCACCCAAGATGTCATCGCTGGCAGATTCTATGTTGGCATCGGCAGGCACTGACTCGCTTGATGGCTTACTTGGCAGCGATACTTCGGAGGCACTCTTGTCGGCAGCGGATGGCATCTGACCGTCCATCGACATCTGCTGCTGATAAAAATCCAGGCTGCTATCCTGCGCTTCACCTTGTTGTGAATAGCTCATGGCAGCGTAGAAGTCATCCTGGGACTGCTGCTCATCGTTAATAGCCGAGGTTTCAGCTTGTGAAACAGGCTGGTGAGGCTGAACTGCAGTCGTTTGCTCTGCCGGCAGAGACTCGATCACTTTAACTGACTCAACTGCCGCATTTGCTTCAACCACAGCTGTTTCAGACGAATTCATCTGTGAAGGGGAAGCTTGCAAAGGCACAGAGACCTCACTCCGAAACCCCATGCTACCGGCCTGGGATAACAGCAGCGCTTGTTCGGCCAATAACGCCTGCTCACCCGCATCTTCGCCCTTATCGGCAGCCGTCTGCGAGTCAACGCCACTCTGCTGCGTCTCAGCCACCGAGCTTACCTGTGTTGGCATCTTGGCAGCTTGCGGCTTCTCGACTTGCGCTTCGACAGCATGGCTGGTAACAGATTGAGCAGAGGCGGCTTGAGGCTTTATCTCATCGGCGTTACTGCTTGCCACAGTTTGATTCGGCGCCCTTGCAACTGCAGCTGCACTATTGCTGTTATCCAAGGCAGATAGATCGGCGACTTCCCCCCTTTGCCAGCGTTTGGGCGGCGTTTCCGGCACAAAGGCAACGGCTCTGAGTAACGCCATCTCCAGCCCTGACTTAGGGTCCGGCGCATAAGGCAGCTCCTTGCGACCACTGAGCAGCAACTGGTAATAGAGCTGCACCTGCTCGGGGGCGAGGTTTTCAGCATAATGGGTAATTTGAGGACCAAACAGCGACAGATTAGCCGCCGCCGGCGCAAACTGGCTCAGGGTTATCTGATGCAAGAGCTCCAGCAGGCTACGTAGCACTTCGGCGGCATCGGCGCCAAATGCCAGCACCTTGGCCACCTCCTGCATCATTTTGGCGATATCACCTGTAAGGAGCGCATCAAACAGCGCCAGCACCTGGCGCTCATCTATGGCGCCGAGCATGGTTTGAACCTGCTCCAGCATCACTTGCCCGGCCCCAAAGGCGATGGCCTGATCGGTCAGACTCAGGGCGTCACGCATACTGCCGTTGGCGGCTCGCGCCAAAAGCGTCAGCGCAGAGGTTTCAAACTTGAGGCCTTCGCTTTGCAAAATATGCTGCAACTGGCCGGCCATCTCAGTCTGATCCAGGCTCTTCAGGTTGAATTGCAGGCAGCGGGACAGCACTGTCACCGGCAGCTTTTGCGGATCTGTGGTGGCCAGCAGGAATTTGACGTGCTCTGGGGGCTCTTCCAGTGTTTTGAGCAGTGCATTAAAACTGCTGCGGGACAGCATGTGCACTTCGTCTATCAGGTAAACCTTGAACCGCCCCCGGGTCGGGCGATACTGAACATTGTCAAGCAGTTCGCGAGTATCATCTACCTTGGTACGGGAAGCGGCATCGACTTCAATAAGGTCGACAAAACGCCCCTGGGCAATTTCCTGACAGGCACTGCATTGGCCACATGGCTTGGCGGTGATCCCGGTTTCACAGTTGAGCCCTTTAGCGAACAGGCGCGCCAAACTGGTCTTGCCGACGCCGCGGGTACCGGTAAACAGATAAGCATGGTGCAGTCGTTGCTGACCCAGGGCATTGGTCAATGCATGCAATACATGTGATTGGCCGACTACCTGATCAAAACTGGCAGGCCGCCATTTCCTGGCTAGTACCTGATAGGACATGAAACTCCCCAAAATCCATAAAAATATCTTTGCGGGAGCAAGCTCCGCGGATCGTAAAACAATAACATGAGGTATAACTTCATGCTACCGAGATGACCCGCAAAGCGGCAGGGATGAGCTTTTATTCGCCTTCAAACTCGCACAGTTTGACTAACTCAAGCCCATGTTCGGTCAGGCGTTGTTCACCACCCAGATCAGGCAGAGAAATGATAAACGCTGCATGTTTGGCCTCGCCTCCCAAACGACGGATAAGCTTAACCGTGGCTTCAATGGTGCCGCCGGTTGCCAGCAGGTCGTCAATAACCAATACCTTGTCACCCGGCACTATGGCATCAACATGCATTTCCAAGGTGTCGTGACCATATTCCAACTCATAGCTCTCGGCTATGGTTTCTCTTGGCAATTTGCCAGGCTTACGCACAGGAACAAAGCCCAATCCCAGTTCCAGCGCCAGCGGAGCCCCAAAGAGAAAACCTCGGGCTTCGGTACCGACAACCTTGGTAAAACCATGATCTTTATAATGATCCACTAGTAAGCGAATACTTAACTGATAGGCGACCGGGTCTTCGAGCAAACTGGTCACATCACGGAATAGGATCCCGGCTTTTGGATAATCCGGAATGGTTTTAATGCTTTGCTTAATCAGGCTTAAGCTGTCGGAGTTCATTGCCATAGTCTCAATACTTCGTTTCCAGACACTGGGCCCGGCTCTTTACAACAAAAAAGTCCACACTGAGGTGGACTGCATTTCAAAAATCCGGCTAAAGCTTAAGCCGCTTTAATCCGCCATGCAACAATCTCTGTCGATAAGTGATCCAGGAGTTGTTGCTTTGTGTCACAGTTCAATGGTTTTCTCCAAAAGCCATTAACCTGGGACATATCCATACTGGCAGCGACTTCCTCTCGAGTGTGAGTACTGAGCACTACTATGGGCAAACTGCCATAGCCTTCCAGTTGTCTGAGCAGCGGGATGAAATGCGGCCCGTCAAGCAAAGGCATGAAAAATCCGCTGATCACTGCATCGAAACTTTGCCGTTCGGCACAAGCTAACCCCTGCATACCGTTGGCCGCCAGCGTACAGCGCCAACCTTGGCTCCGGAACAATTCCGCCAAAGCCTGTTGGCTGATGTTATTATCATCAACAAGCAAAATATTGAAACTCATTAAATTTCCCTGGTGGTTTCAAGGCGCGCCAAGGCTACCCCAACTGAGTGACAAAAGCACGACGAGCCGACATTTTTGTCTACAGGATCACTCACTGTCTTCCAGTTCAGGAATTTGCCACAGGAACAACAACAGACTAATACAACATACCGCCAGCAAGAGTTTCACCCACCAAAGCGGTACCAAGGCAATACTAAGGGCAAAACTGGCACCACTGATCAAAAAGGCTTTTCGCTTTAATCCCTTACGCATCGCTTTGCGGGAATGCCAATCGGCAAGAGGCTGGGCGAACCAAGGATGGCTGTGCAACCAATCATGTAGCCGTTCACTGGAACGAGCGAAACAGAAGGCGGCCAATAAAATAAAGGGAACTGTCGGCAACACAGGTAAGACGATGCCAAGCAACCCCATGCCCAGACTCAGGATCCCGAAAATTAAAAAGAAGCCTCTTTTGATAACCATCCGCTTTCCTTTGGAAAATCGGTCGCGCCTAGGAAGGTGCGAATAAGTCCTCGTGGCGCTCTGGCTTGCACAGCAATTGGCGTTCAAGGCATCTGACTGAAGACATGCCGGGGCCTGTCGAAGTCGGATAACGCAGAAAGCCGGTTGCTGTGAAAGCCCCGAAGGGCGTGGCTTACAGGCCTGCCTGCTGTGTTGTGCTTCTTGCAAAGGACTAGGGCCATTTGCGGCGAACCACGCCTTGCATCCAAGCCCGTAAGCCGACGCAGAGCACACATGGGACCTGTTCGCACCTTCCCTAAACAAAAGCCACCGCTGAGGGTGGCTATTGTAGCAAAAATGGTATTTTGCTGCTTCAGATCAATCCCGCGTGTTTCAGCCAAGACAGGCTGGCCGGCAATGTAGGTAACAGCATTACCAGAATAAAACCAAGAAAATACAAAATATTGAATGGGTCTTTAAACGGCTGACTCATGACAGCTCCTCTACTTCCAGGGCTAGTGTGGGAGTGACCTCAGTCACAAAACCCGGCTATTCTAGCCCTTTATCACGCCGATAAAAACCATGTTTTTTCAATGGGATTAGCCAATCCCTTGTATTAATGTCGCTTTCAGGCATCAATGTCAGCAAAAGGCAGGTACAACTAAAATAAACTCATGCCTTACAAAAAGTTGTGGTCGGGATCGCGGCTGCAGGCTGTTTGCGAACAATACCCAGCGCCGCCAACTCAGCCAAAGTTGTGGCCGCGCCCTGACAAAGCTGCTGCTCTGAAAATGAGGGAAATGTCTCTGTAAGCCAAGCAAGTAACCGGGTAAAGCTCAATGGCGTTTGTTGCAATTTTGCCAGCAGCTGCGCCGTCATCGGATTGAGCCTTAAAAAGCATACTTCCTCTTCCAGGTCACGATAAACGCAGAAAAATACCGGCAGGGGCGATACTGTATTTGGGCGAAAATCTGGACTAATTCTGTCAACTTCGAACTGATATTGCGCCACTTTGGCGGTGGCGGCCAATTGCAGTTTTGCAGCCAGTTGCTCCAACGCCTGAATGTCAGCCTGTTTGAGCCAAGGCGCTGAATCATCTTCGGCCACGGATACCTGCAGTTCCAAGAGTTCATAGTGTGCCAATTCCAGCATAAAAGGCATTGCATCCAACGCACTTGCCTGTTCCCGACACAGATAGTCGAGAAACTCGGCGGCAATATCGATAAATAGCGGGCTTTGACATTCATGACGGGCAAAAAAATCCTTTACCAACGCCAACCACTGCGCTTCAGTGTGCAGCGACTTGAGAACCGGATAAGCATTGGAGACAAAGCCGTTGACATTATTGAACAAAAGCTCGCGATATACCTGCATGTGTCGTTCGTCGGTGCCGGCCGGCAAAGGCATATCTTCCTGCCGCAAATAGGCCACAAAAGCCCGTTGTAATTGAGCCAGGGCCATTAAGCTCTCCTCTCTTGTGCAAAAGCATCCAAGGCCTGCCCTTGTAGCGAGCCTATCTGCTTCAACTCCTGACACAAGACTCGGGTTTCAGGGATATTAAAGTCCCGCTCCAGCAAGGTAGGATGTACCCCGTGCAATCGATAACACTCTGCCAGTAGTTGCCAGACAGGATTGATAATATCGGCGCCATGGGTATCGATAATCAGATCCTCATCCTGCTGATAATGACCTGCGATATGCAGGTAAGCGATGCGCTCACTGGGCATAGCTGCCAGAAAAGCCTTGGGATCATAACCATGATTAACCGAGTTGACATAGATGTTATTGACATCAAGTAGCAGACGACAATCAGCCTCTTCCAGCACGGCGCAGACAAACTCTTGCTCGGTCATCTCGGCGCCAGGCGCAGCATAAAAGGACACGTTCTCCAGAATAAGTGGCCGCTCCAGAATCGCTTCAACCTGTTTAACCCTGGCACTGACATGCCGCACTGCTTCGTAGGTAAAAGGGATTGGCATAAGATCGTACATATGCCCATCGGCGGAGCAATAACTTAAGTGCTCTGAATAAACATCTATCTGATGCAAATCGAGGAAACGCTTAATCTCCTTGATAAACACCAGGTCCAGCGGATCCGGGCTACCGATGGAAAGACTGAGCCCATGGCAATAAAATGAATGCCTTTCGGTCAATTGTCGAAACTGCTTGCCAAACTTACCGCCAAGACGCATCCAGTTTTCCGGTGCCACTTCAAAGAAGTCGGCCTCTTTAGGAGCTGCCTGACAAAACTCAGCCAACATCTCCCGCCTAAGCCCCAAACCGACACTGTTATTCATAAATAATTACCGCCTTGTGGTTTCAGACAGGGCGCAAAGCGCCCTGCACTATTCAACTTCAGTGGTTACTACCACACTTGCCTTCCTTGACTTTGTTAGCTTCTGCCTTGGCTTTATTCTCTTCGGCTTTGGCTTTGCCTTCGGCTGAGTGCATCATGCCTTCACCGCACTTGCCTTCGCCACACTTACCCTCTGCGGCCTTATTCACTCCCTCTCCACACTTGCCCTCGGCAGCCTTATTCATCCCTTCACCACATTTACCTTCGCCGCATTTGCCCTCACGGCTTTTTTGCTCGGTTTCTTTGACTTTCTTATCACCACATTTACCTTCGCCGCACTTGCCTTCATTACCAACCAATTGATAACCGGCTTCCATAGTCTGAAACCCGAATGGGTTGGCATTAGCTTCTGCGGCGACGGCGCTGCCGGCGATAACCATGCCCAAAGCGGCTGCTACTGTAGTTGTCTTGACTGTCTTCATTGTCTTTCCTGCCTTTGCTCATAGAGTTGTTACGAGTAACCGACCTCAATTGCCGGCTTGCAATATCAGACCCGGGGACAGCAGAATCTATTTCACATTTTCAACCGCGGATCACAGTTTTTATCCAAAACCCCATGTAGGGAACCATGAGTAAAATAGCAAATGCAGATAAGATCAAGCTGTTAACAGTTACATATCTAAAATAAGCCTGTGCCTTTTAAGCTGTCGATTGGTGCCGGATGGGATTTAAGGTAGAATGCGCCACTTTCTATTTCAGCCAGGCCTTAAACACGTGCGTATTATTCTCGCCCCTATGGAGGGGGTTGTTGACAATCTGATGCGGGAACTGCTCTCTGCAATAAATCCTTATGATCTGATGGTCACCGAGTTTGTACGTGTGGTGGATCAACTATTACCCGAAAAAGTCTTCTATCGTCTCTGCCCCGAGCTGCTGCAAGGCGGCATGACCCTCAGCGGTACGCCGGTCAGAGTACAACTTTTAGGGCAGGAACCCGGTTGGATGGCCGAAAACGCCTTGCGGGCTATAGAACTCGGCTCCCAAGGGGTAGACGCCAACTTTGGTTGCCCGGCCAAGATGGTTAACCGCAGCAAGGGCGGCGCCGTATTGCTGCAGTATCCGGAGCAAATCCACAAGATAGTCAAAGCCATGCGTCAAGCAGTTCCTGAACCGCATGCGGTGACCGCCAAAATTCGCCTGGGGTTTGAAGACAAGAGCCTGTTTATGGAAAACGCGCAGGCGATTTATGAAGCCGGCGCCACTGAGTTGGCCGTCCATGCCCGCAGTAAAAAAGACGGTTATCGTCCACCGGCCTATTGGGAATATATCACTGAGATCCGTAAAAAATTGGCCATTCCCGTGATCGCCAACGGCGAGATTTGGGACCGGGAAGACGCCCTTCGCTGCATGGAAGTAACGGGTTGCGACAGTATCATGGTGGGCCGCGGCGCCATCTCTCTACCCAATTTGGCGGATCACATCAAGAACAATGCCGAGCAATATAGCTGGCAGCAAACCCTGGCGCTTTTGATGAGTTACAGCCAGAAAGAACTCAACGGCCGCAAGAGTTGCTATTACCCGGCGCGAATAAAACAGTGGTTCAGCTACCTCAATCGCCAATACCCTCAGGCCGATGCCCTGTTCAGAGAACTCAGAGTACACAAGCAAACCGATGACATAGTGGCCACGCTCAGTCAGGCTTATCGCGAAATAAATGACAAGATCTGAGCAATTCTGACAAATTAACGCCTTAACGACAGAAAATGTCACCCAGATTTGATCTTCATCATAGTGACATTGACCCGGCTGTTTAGACTAAATGACCGTAGACTCAATCTTTACAGGCTATTATCAGTGAGCAGCTCCCATATCAGACAAGCATTGTCGGCGTTAGAAATCGATCTCAGGAAAGAGATAATGGTGCTCGGACCCCACTGGGATCCCCAGATGTCACTCAGTGATCTGATTGAAACCATGACTCAAGCCGATCTTTGCAAACATCCCCTCTACCACAGACTGTTGCGACTGGATGCCGCGTTGTGCCAACTGGATTTAGGACTTTATGGTCTTTGCGCAGACTGTGAAGCAGAAATCGAGCCACATCGACTCGTTAAAGATCCGACCGAGCAGCGCTGTGAACGTTGCCATGAGCAATATAAACATGAACACCGGCAAGAGTTGCGCTTGAATCACTAGTCAGTTAAGCAGTAAAGGCAACCCCAGAGGTTGCTTTTTTGTTTGAGGTTATGTTTTGGCGTTTAAAAGCTAATAAAAAAGCCCCGCCAAAATGACGGGGCTAAGCCGTAAGGGAGGATCGGCGTTTTATCAGAACTTCTGATTAATGGTCACAAACCAAGTGCGGCCCAGTACGTCGTACAGCCCTGTGTTGACATCACGATAACCATCGTAGCTATACCAGGTTGGCGCTTCTTCATCGAACAGGTTATTAACCCCCAGGGTGACAGAACCATTCCAGTTGTGAGCATAAGTTAGCTGAACGTTGTGCTTGAAGTAGCTGGAAACATCAATCAAGTCATCATTCTTATAGATATCAGCTCCTGAATCCTGACTGCCTATGTAGTAGGTCGTCCAGGCAGCACTCCAGTTATCACGGGTCCAGTTAACCGATGCACTGCCACGCCACTGAGGAAGATCCTGTAGACCGGCTTCATCGAAGAAGTCAGACTCAGCGTCGGCCTTGGTCTTGTAATCCAACACATGGGTCATTTCCAGCTTCAGACGGAAATCACCGAAATCAGTTTCCTGGTTGTAGCTGGTGACAAAGTCAAAGCCGGAGGTTTCCAGGGCACTCAGGTTACGATACTGGCTGTGAATGGTCTCAATCTTGCCATCACTGCCACGAACTATGTACTGAGAACCACCATTGGCAATTTCTTCACGAATCAAATCGTCAACATCGACCACTTCAATCTTGTTGTCGTAGCTGATGTCATAATATGAAGTCTCAATACTCCAATCATCGGTCACGTTCCAGACAAAGCCCAGAGTCAGGGATTCACCTTCTTCTGCATCCAGGTTGGGGTTACCGCCGTAGAAAGTTTTATGCTGTTGGTTATTGGCACAATAGTTTTCATCTGAATTATCGGCACACCATAAAGAATCGAGCGCATATTCAAAGCTCAATGCTTCACCGGCAAACATTTCGCCCATATTCGGGGCACGGAAAGATTCACCCCAACTGGCGCGCAGCAACAGGGAATCAACCGGACGCCAGCTGGCAGAAAGCTTAGGTACGACTGAATCAAAAGTAGAAGATACATGGCCAGAAGCTATGTTGCCCTCCTGCTCGTAACGCTCATAACGCAGCGCGGCTGACAAGTCGATATTGTACGGCAATGAAGATTGCAGCTCTACGTAGCCTGAGCTACGATCCCGGGTTGCATCAACATCGTCACCACCTGAACCACCTGAGATAATACCGGCGGCTGATTGCGGATCACTCAGCTGTACGAACTCAATCATTTCATACTCGGCACCGACAACCGCGGCCAAAGTAACGCCATTGCCTTCATACAACATGCCGGACAACAAACCATCAAATTGGGTGCTGTTGAATTGCGCCTGATACACACCTGTGTGGGCCGCTTGACCATAGAGATCGGTCATCTGCGCATTCCAATCCTCATAACTCATACCTGTGGTATTGAAGATGTCGTAATCACCCGAATCGATCAGATCCTGAACGATATTATCGTTGATCAGGTTGTAGTTGAATGAGTCAGTGGTTGAGCGGGTATGCTGGGCATTAATTTCCCAGTCGATGCCACTGCCCACATCCCAATAACCTACCAGCCCAGCCAGGAAGTCGATTGAGTTGGTTTCAGTGGTGGTATCCCGCGGACCAATCTGTGCTGATCTCATATAAAGAGTAAGATCTTTATCGATAGGATTCAGCGGATTATCAGCATCCATTACCGGCTGATTAGTTGAAACCGGAGTCCCCGCATAACGGGTATTAGTCTCACTCAGGCTGGCAGAAGCGCGGCCACGGAACTGAATATCATCAGTCAGCTGATAGCTAAAGTTAGACAGAATACTGTTGCGGTTCACATTCCCAAACAATTTGGTCACAGAGCCTGGATCATACAGGCAGCGTGAAGCGGCTTCCTGGGTTGCATCAGTCTGGTTGCAGGTATCGGCGTTATAGTAAAAGTCATATATCTCCTCTCCCTTCTCATTCAAGACACCGGTATTGTAGTAACCGCTGGGTGAAGGGCTGTAAGAGCTGCCGTTATTCAAGAACCAGTCGGCACCGCCTTCGTCCCATATGTGGCGATCATAAACAGAAGTGGCATCATAATGCTCGAACGTCAGGGTGATATTGCCCTTATCTGTGCTAAAACCGGCGGCCACGGAAAAGCGTGAAGAATCACCGCCTTCCACATCCGGAGATTCGCCTGTGTAGTTCAGCTCGACTCCTTCAAAATCTTTCTTGGTAATAATGTTAATTACCCCGGCAACCGCATCTGAGCCGTAAACCGCCGAGGCACCATCACGCAGAATTTCGATTCGCTCAACAATCGCCATGGGAATGCTGGAAGTATCGGCAACGGTTCCTGAGCTTGAGCTGGTACCCGGCATGCGACGACCATCGAGCAGAATAAGCGTTGCCTGAGACCCCAGACCACGCAGGTTTACATCACTGGTGGCACTGGCTCCGGCACCATAACCGGACATACCCCGCCAGGAACCAAAACTGTTAATGCTGGAGTTATTCAATACATCGGCAACCGAAGTTTCCCCGGTAACCTTAAGATCGGCTGCAGTGATAACAGTCACAGGTGAAGCCGTTTCCATATCCACTTGCTTGATACGTGAACCTGTTACCTCGATCCGCTCAACTTTGCCTTCTTTTGCTTCCTCAGCAGTGGCATATCCGCTGAATGCAATTCCCGTAACTGCCGCAGCAAGTAAACCGCGACGAACTGCCTTTGCAGTTAAACTGATGGAACTCATACTTGTCTCCCTGATGTTTCTTTTGTGAGAAATATCTGATTATTTTTGTTTTAAAATTTGCAAGCATATTGCAATGCTTACGACGATATTCCACAAATAAAACAATTTGGTCAATATTAAAAACCACCAAAACAACTAGGCAACAACAAATTGATACAAATAATTACACAGGTATTCAACAGCATTAAATTTAACCAATGAAAATCAGCAAGATAGCCACCAAAAGGCCAAGCTGAAACATATTGATACCTAGGTGTTTAAATAGTTAAAAATATTGCACCAATGAAACAATCTGGCACAACAAACAAAAATAACAAATTAATCGCCAAGAGAAAAAAGATAACAACAAAACAACATGTGAATTAAAACGTATCGAATGTAGTCCTTATTTACTAATAACAGGCATAAAAAAACCGGCTTAAACTAAGCCGGTTTTTAAATTTAAATATGATTAGAAAGTAAACTCTACCCCTGCATAATATTCACGTCCGATAACGTTATAATAAGCTCTTGGGTAATGAGGCCAGCTCACCTGAGTCTCATCAATCTCTGGGCCTGAATCAAACAGGTTGTTGATACCTGCCGAAACCTTGAGATTGTCATAGATAAAGTAACTGGCAGCCAGGTTGACTTCCACATGACTGTCAACTTTCACTGAGTACTCGCTATCTAAGCCATTTTCCACAAAGCGGTCCATCTGCTCACCGTTCATGCTGTCAATATACTTGAACAGAATGTTGGTGGAGAAGTCGTTATAAGACCAGCCCAGGTTCAGGTTGGCACGCAGCTGAGGCGCAGAGCCTTCACCATCGATAAGATCCAGCTCTTCGGAATCCGGAGTCAACTGCTCATTCCAACGGGTCAGGTAAGTCCCTTCCAGGCGGCTGCTGAATTCACCATAGCTCTCGGTTTCATAGCGATAGCCCAGAGAGAAGTCGATACCGGCAGTCTCACGGGAAGACATATTCATCGCCAGTGTGTTTACCCGAAGCAACTTACCTTCACTGTCGCGAATAATTTTATCGGCAAAGGCATCGGCGTGATCCAAAATGTATTGTGCACTTGGGTCATTCACCAGATTGTCGATTTCAACCATCCAGTAGTCTACCGTCAAATTGAAACCTTCGTAGTCCCAAACCAGACCCAGGTTGTAGTTTTTACCCTCTTCGGCTTCCAATTCTGGGTTGGCACCGATAGTTATAGGTAAAGACTCAATCTTGCCACATTCATCATAAGCTTCGCAGCGCGGAGTATCGACAACTTGGCTGTAGCCAGTGGTGGGATCGCCAAACAAACGCTGCATATCCGGGGCACGGAAAGTCTCGGCATACAAAGCACGCAGCATCAGGCTATCGATAGGACGGTACTCCAGTGACACTTGCGGAGTAAACTGGCCACCAACATCAGACTCATCATCATAGTAGTCATAACGTCCGGCCAATGTCATGGTCAACTGATCCAAGAGTGGCAAAGCCAGCTCGGCATAGGCAGCATACTGCTCACGTTCACCTTCGGCGCTGCTGCCCCCCTTGCCTATAACGCCACCGTTGGAGGTAAAGCTGTCAGATTTATCGTAGAACCACTCCTTGCTGTACTCAAGGCCCACAGCATAAGCGGCTGTGCCACCGGCCAGTTCGAACGCATCGCCATTGATGCCGGCACTAAAGCTGGACAGAGTAGATTGTCCCTTCTTGTTACCTTCGTAGTTCAGCAGCGCCGCATCTTCAGGAGAGATCACATCCATCAAAGACTTGCCGTTTTCGCCTGAGGTCAGATAGTCAAACATAGCCTGATGAGTCGGCGAGCCTGAGCTGCGGGATTCCACTGTCTGACGCGCAATAGACCAGGAAGTATCATACTCGATACTATCGGTCAAAAAGCCTTTGGCACCTATGATGAAAGAGAAATTATTGGTTTCAAAGTCAGAGGTACGTGGCCCCAGCTCGCTCATGCGGCGAGTGTAGAAGTAGTCGCCATCTGCAGCATTGGCAAAGTCACCGCCGAATGCGGTGTCCTTATTGAAGGTCTGGGACATACCCTTGTCTTTATTGGCAATGGTTACACTGTCGCCGGCCACATTGAACATGAAGTCATTGCCCACTGTCGCAGACTCAATCTCGGTAAAGGTCGAGGAATGAGTGTAATCGATGCGGGAATACAGCTGATGATCCGCATTCAGCTCCTTGGTGAGGTTGATCATGGTGGAGTAACGCTTCTGCTCCGGCAGGAAATCCCGCTGCTTGGAGCGGTCGAAACCACAGCGACCATTTTCCATCACCACATAACCACGGGCCTCACACTCGGCCGGTGACAAGGTCTTTTCCAGTGCAGTTTTGTTGTTGCCAAGATCCTGCACCAGGTTGGCGCCGTAGGAGCTGTAACCAGAGTAGTAGGCACCATCAACAATATCCGTACCATCAGCACGATCTGTTCCTTTCAGCGCGGTTCTGTCTTCATATTCGGCAAAGAAAGTCAGGTTAGCCGTATCACTGCTGACACCTGTCATAAAGGAGAACTGGTTGTTACGCAGGCCACCTTCATCCGTATCGGAGAAACGATACTTGAAGGTGGTCTGTTCAACATCTTTCTTAAGAATGATGTTGATAACCCCACCCATGGCATCTGAGCCATAAATCGCCGAAGCACCCGTAGTCAGGATTTCGATACGCTCAATCGCGCCCAGTGGGATATTGGCAGTATCCACGAAGCTGTCGGTACCACCGGCACCAAACGGATACTTGGGCACCCGCTTACCGTTGATCAGGGTCAATACCCGACCGGCCCCCACGCCACGCAGGTTGACCGATGATGCGGCAGGGGTAAAACCATGGACTTCCTGCTGGGTCATGGAACCGCCGGAGTTTTGTGACAGGTTACCCAGCACATCCTGAACCGAGTTGAAGCCACCTTTTTCAATATCAGCAGCGCTCATTACTACTATAGGGGAGGCATTCTCCATATCGGTGCGTTTAATACGGGAACCCGTGACTTCGATACGTTCAACTTGTTCAGTGGCCTGAGCCTCATCGGCGGCGTAAGCCATTGTAGGGATTGATGTGGAAACAAAAGCAAACAGACTAAAGCGGATAGCCTTAGCGACAGCAGTCTGCGTTGACATATTCTCATTCCTTTTACAAAGCACGGTGGCAGGGAGGGAACACCGTGTTCTTATTCTATGTAATACTCAGCCCCCCAAACGAGAAACATACCAATAACAGCAACATTATCAATCACTTAAATGATAACAATTTGTTTATACTTGGTTTAATTTGTAAAACACGAGCATCTTATCAATTAAGATCTAATGATATTTTTACCGAATCCATGCCGGGTTCCGGGAATTTGCATCATTTTGTATCGATACAAACCTGTTACAAAGATTATTTTTTAACCTGTTGTTAGAGCGACGCTTTTAATAAAAAATGCGATATAGATCGCATTTTCAATTCATACAAAAATCAAACAAAAAGGGAGCCAATTGGCTCCCTTTTGTCTATTTGCTGTTAATTAACGCGTGCGAGGACACAGCTCATCGGCAGCAAAGAAGTAAGCGATTTCACGCTCGGCTGAAGCCAGCGCGTCAGAACCGTGAACAGCGTTCTCATCGATGCTGTCAGCGAAGTCCGCGCGCAGGGTACCACGGGCGGCTTCAGCTGGGTTGGTCGCACCCATGATTTCGCGGTTGGCCAGAACGGCGTTTTCACCTTCCAGAACCTGAACCATGATAGGACCAGAAGTCATGAAAGAAACCAGAGCACCAAAGAAAGGACGCTCGCTGTGCTCAGCGTAGAAACCTTCGGCTTGTTCTTTGGTCAGGTGAACCATTTTGGCGGCAACAATTTTCAGGCCGGCAGTTTCAAAACGGTTGTAGATAGCACCGATGTGGTTCTTGGCTACCGCATCAGGCTTAATGATAGAAAAAGTACGTTCGATCGCCATGACTAGATTCCTTAATCAGCGAGTTTAAAAATTCGCGCGGATTATACGAAATAATCGCGTCAAATCCTAATCTTATCTGGTCAGCCCTTCAGTAAAAGCTGTGATACAAGCCAGGCGATTCTCGGCTCAGTGCCTATGCTTGAGCCACAAATAGCCGGCGCCGAGACCAATAAGCAACAGCAACAAAGGCATAAACGGCGGGAAATGATGAAAAAAACCTATGCCACCGTGCCCCGAATGTGCCAGCACGGCCGGGGCAAATAATCCAAAACTACAGGCGAAAATACGTGTCATGACTCATCTCCGGAAAAACAGGGATCAACAATTTATTAACCAAATAACTATAGATGACTCGTGATGGTGATAATTTGACCGAGATCTGTTTTCCGCCAGAGAGTGTTACTTTTCCTCTATCCAGCATTGCTGCACGGCTTCGAGAATTTTCTCACTGCAGCGTTTGGGATCATCATCGAAGGCTTCCAACGCCAATATCCACTCGTAAAGTTCAGGAAAATGCAGTTGCTGTGGATCCACATCAGGATGCGCTTCCAGCAGCTCCAAAGCCAAGTCCAATGAATCTATCCACTTGAGCCCCATGGTTACTCCTGCTTCTGGTAAGTACTGACTTTGAGTATAGCGCCGCAGAAGAAGGCTTTATAGCTTTGATTAATACTTTCCATCGGTGAAATCAGGCTTCACTGGGCGCCTTACTCTTACGCTTCTGCTTGGCAATAAACTCTATGATGGCGGCGGCAACATCTTTGCCGGTAGCGGCTTCAATCCCTTCGAGTCCAGGGGATGAATTGACCTCCATCACCACGGGGCCGTGGTTGGAACGCAAAATATCCACGCCTGCGACATTCAGCCCCATGGTTTTGGCGGCGCGCACCGCGATTGAACGCTCCTCAGGGGATAACTTCACCAAGGTTGCCGTGCCGCCCCTGTGCAGGTTGGAGCGAAACTCTCCCGGCAGAGCCTGGCGTTTCATGGCAGCAATTACCTTATCGCCGAGTACAAAACAGCGGATATCGGCTCCTTGAGCCTCTTTGATATATTCCTGCACCATGATGTTGGCCTTAAGGCCCATAAAGGCCTCAATCACGCTCTCGGCGGCCTTGCGGGTTTCGGCCAGTACCACCCCTATACCTTGAGTACCTTCCAAGAGTTTAATCACCAAGGGCGCGCCACCGACCATATCAATAAGGTCCGGAATATCACTGGGCTTATTGGCAAAACCTGTCACCGGCAGCCCTATGCCTTTGCGGGACAGTAACTGCATGGAGCGCAGCTTATCCCTCGAGCGAGAGATCCCCATGGAACTATTGAGTGTATAGGTCGACATCATTTCGAACTGACGCACTACAGCCGTACCGTAGAAGGTAATGCCGGCGCCTATCCTCGGGATCACCGCATCGAAGGACGGCAATTCAACGCCCCCGATATGGATACTGGACTGCTGCATGCTGATATTCATGTAGCATTCCAGCGGATTGATCACCTGCACCTGATAACCCCGTTCTTGGGCAGCCTCCACCAAACGGCGCGTGGAATATAAGGTTTTGTTCTGTGACAAAATTGCAATCTGCATCCCGGTCAGTATCCCGAAGAGTGAAAAAGACAGCGCATCATACGCCTGCCGTATTGGAAATCAATCTCTGCATGCCAAGCATAGCAATAAAAAACCGGCCACTTGGGGCCGGTTCTCAAAAGATGTCAGCACTTAGGGAAGATGCCTTGAACGCCAATTGCTGTGCAAGCCACTCTCTACAAAAGAGAAGGCCACAAGGACTTGTTGGGACCTTCCTTAGCCCTCACTGACCATGTTGACTGTGTATTTAGGGATTTCGACCACCATATCGGTTTCAACCACCTTGGCCTGACAAGACAGACGGCTTTCGGGCTCCAGGCCCCAGGCCTTGTCCAGCATGTCGTCTTCCAGATCATCGCTGGGCTCGAGATCATCGAAACCTTCACGCACTATCACATGGCAGGTGGTACAGGCACAGGATTTCTCACAGGCATGCTCTATGTTGATGCCGTTTTTCAGCGCGACATCCAAAATGGATTCACCCACCTCTGCCTCAACCACTGCGCCCTCTGGACACAGTTCTTCATGGGGCAAAAATACTATCTGTGGCATAGTCTCACCTATATGTTATCGACCGACTGACCCTTCAGTGCGGTCCGAATCGAATTGTCCATGCGTCTGGCGGCAAACTCCTGGGTCTGCGCATCCACCGCTTCTATCGCCGCTTTGATGGCATCAACATCACCATTGGCGGCAGTTTCATTCAAGTCAGCCATAGCGCTGTCAACCAGAGCACGTTCCTCCTGGCTGAGAAGTTCGCCATCTTTAGCCAGCGCCGAGTGCAGCGATTCCAGCACTCTGGCCGCTTCCACTCGCTGCTCTGTGAGCATTCTCAGCTCAATATCCTCTTTGGCATTCTGCATCGAGTCTTTAAGCATTCCGGCAATTTCAGTATCACTCAGGCCGAAGGAAGGCTTAACCTGGATGCTGGACTGCACCCCGGTAGACTTCTCCATGGCAGTGACGCTGAGTAAACCATCGGCATCGACCTGGAAGGTCACCCGAATATGCGCCGCGCCAGCGGCCAATGGTGGAATGCCCTTGAGAGTAAAGCGTGCCAGAGAGCGGCAATCGGCCACCAGCTCACGTTCACCTTGCACCACATGAAACGCCATGGCGCTCTGACCGTCTTTAAAGGTGGTAAATTCCTGGGCTCTGGCCACCGGAATGGTGGTGTTACGCGGGATCACTTTCTCCACCAAACCGCCCATGGTTTCAATGCCGAGCGACAGCGGGATCACATCCAGCAGCAAGAGATCCGAGTCAGGCTTGTTACCCACCAGAATATCGGCCTGTACCGCAGCGCCTATGGCGACCACGCGATCCGGGTCAATAGACGTCAGCGGCGTCTTACCAAAGAAGTCACCGACCATTTCCCGCACCAGCGGCACCCGGGTAGAGCCACCAACCATCACGGTTTCCAGCACCTCGTCGGCATCCACTCCGGCGTCACGCAAAGCCTTGCGGCAACCTTGAATGGTTTTCTTCACCAGCGTGTTTATCAACTGGTCAAACTCACTGCGACTCACTTCGGCTTCACGCTCACTGCCGTCTTGCAGTGTCAGCTTAGCAATAGTGCTGTCGCTATCGGTCAGCGCTTCTTTTACCCGCCGGGCTTCCATCAGCAACTGCCGCGCTTCCTGGCTGGAAAGCGACTCCAGCGCCATGCGTTCACGCAGTAAGCCTTGCAGCAGTTCATCAAAGTCATCACCACCCAGACGCGAGTCGCCGCCGGTCGCCAAGACTTCAAATACGCCGCGGTTGAGACGCAAAATAGAAATATCAAAGGTGCCGCCGCCCAAGTCATAAACAGCAATAACCCCTTCCTGCCCCGAGTCCAGGCCATAGGCGATGGCGGCCGCCGTCGGCTCATTGAGCAAGCGTAACACCTTGATGCCAAGCAAGGCTGCCGCATCTTTGGTTCCCTGACGCTGGGCATCATCAAAATAAGCAGGCACTGTGATAACCACGCCTTCCAATGGTCCCCCCAGAGTGGACTCGGCGCGGGCAATCAAGGGGCGCAATACCTCGGCAGACACCTGAACCGGATTTATTTTACCTGTGCGGGTGACAAACAATGGCAGGCCGTTTTCACTGGCCTCAAAATGATAGGGGAAAGCTTGCTCACCGCTTTGTACATCGGCCAAAGAACGGCCCATGAAGCGCTTCACCGACACTATGGTGTTTTCAGGATCCTTGGCCGAATCGGCCAGGGCATCGTGACCTACTCGGACGCCCTGCTCGCCATAGTGCACCACAGATGGCAATGAATGCCGACCTTGCTCGTCGGCCAGTGTACTGGTCTCGCCGCTGCGAACCGCAGCAACCAGGGAGTTGGTGGTACCCAAGTCTATCCCGGCGGCTAATCTGTGTTGATGAGGAGCGGCCATTTGGCCGGGTTCAGCAATCTGCAAAAGTGCCATAGTCTTCCATCTTGTGTTTAAAAAGTTGGCTCAATCAGAAATTGAGCCAACCGTAGGAATATGCTTTAAGGCCGAAAGCGAATTCAGTCGAACAGCGCATCCTGGGCCCGCTGCAGTTCATCCTGCAATTTTGCCATAAACTTCAACTTACGGACTTGATCTGCCGCGGCAATTGCATCGGCCTCTGTGGAACTGTGAAGTTGGTTGCGCAGCAGCTCAGTCACCTGCTTACGATAAGCCGCGAATGAAGCATCGAGTTCATCAATATCACTCTGGGCATCAGCGCCCTGACCAATTTCCTCCAGCGCTTCACGCCATTCCATCTGCTGCATCAAAAAGGCGGTGTCTTTAACCGTAGTGGTTTCGTGACTGATATCTACACCTTTGAGCGCCAACATATGTTCGGCTCGACGGATAGGATCTTTCAGGGTCTGAAAGGCGTCGTTGATCTGGGCGGTGCGGGAAATGGCCAACAGCTTTTGCTGTTCACTGGCGTTGGCAAACTTGTCGGGATGCACCGCCCGCTGCAAATCGCGATAGCGACTGGCCAGCTCGGCGGTGTCCACATCAAAGGAGGGAGTTAAATCAAACAGCTCGAAATAATTCATATACTCTCAGGCGGCGGTGGAACTCAAACCGTGAAGCTCTCACCGCAACCACACTCACCTTTGGCGTTAGGGTTATTGAATTTAAAGCCTTCGTTGAGTCCTTCCTTGACAAAGTCCAGCTCGATCCCCTGAAGATAGATGAAGCTCTTGGCATCTATGATGATGTTAACACCATCTATGTTGTATACCTCATCATCTTCATTGAGTTCGTCGACAAATTCCAGAACGTAAGCCATCCCGCTGCAGCCTGAAGTTTTGAGCCCCAAACGCAAACCTATACCTTTTCCTCTGTTGCTGAGGAAGGCACGGACACGCTCGGCGGCGGCAGGCGTCATAGTAATAGCCATCTTAACTCCTGGCGTTATTTAGCTTGCTTGGACTTGTACTCTTCCAGAGCCGCCTTGATGGCGTCTTCGGCCAGAATCGAACAGTGGATCTTCACAGGTGGCAGAGCCAACTCTTCTGCAATATCCGTGTTCTTGATGGCGGCCGCTTCCTCAATGGACTTGCCTTTAACCCATTCAGTCACCAAAGAGCTTGATGCGATGGCGCTGCCACAGCCATAAGTCTTGAAGCGAGCATCTTCAATAATGCCCTGTTCATCAATCTTGAGCTGCAGCTTCATCACGTCACCACAGGCGGGCGCACCCACCATACCTGTTACTACGGATGGGTCGTTCTTGTCGAAAGAACCTACGTTACGCGGGTTCTCGTAATGATCTATCACTTTTTCACTGTAAGCCATGATACTGCTCCAAATTCATCTATCCGCGGGGATCAGTGGTGTGCCCACTGCACCTGGTTGAGGTCCACACCATCTTTGAACATTTCCCAAAGTGGTGACATTTCTCTCAGTTTGCCAATAGAGTTTCTAATGGTTTCGATTGCGTAATCGATCTCTTCTTCAGAAGTGAAACGACCGATGGAGAAACGGATTGAGCTGTGCGCCATCTCGTCATTCAGTCCCAGGGCACGCAGCACATAGCTGGGTTCAAGACTGGCAGAAGTACAGGCCGAGCCGGAAGATACGGCCAAGTCCTTGAGCGCCATCATCAGCGACTCGCCTTCCACATAGTTAAAGCTGACGTTCAAGCTGCCACAGGCACGCTGCTCCATATCACCATTGAGATAGGTTTCTTCAATATCTTTGATACCATTCCACAGCTTGTCGCGCAGATAGCGAATACGTTCGTTATCTTTTTCCATATCAGCTTTGGCAATGGCTGCCGCTTCGCCCATACCCACAATTTGGTGAGTCGCCAGGGTGCCGCTGCGCATACCACGCTCATGACCACCGCCGTGCATCTGTGCTTCCAGACGAATACGAGGCTTACGGCGCACATACAGGGCACCTATGCCTTTGGGGCCATACATCTTGTGACCCGAGATAGACATGAGGTCGACCTTGGTCTTTTGAATATCGATAGGCAGTTTACCGGCACTCTGGGCAGCATCCACATGGAAGATGATGCCTTTGCTACGGCACAGTTCGCCGATGGCATCGATATCGTGGATCACACCAATCTCGTTGTTGACATGCATGATGCTGACAAGAATGGTGTCGTCACGCATGGCCGCTTCCAGGCGCTCCATGGGAATAATGCCGTTGGCTGCAGGCTCCAGATAAGTGACCTCGAAACCTTCACGCTCCAACTGACGACAAGTATCCAGTACTGCCTTGTGCTCAGTCTTGCTGGTGATGATGTGTTTACCCTTCTTCTGGTAGAAGTGGGCAACACCTTTGATAGCCAGGTTGTCAGATTCGGTGGCACCTGAAGTAAACACAATTTCACGGGGATCGGCATTGATCAACTCCGCGACTTGGTTACGGGCGATATCCACTGCTTCTTCGGCCTGCCAGCCGTAGCGGTGTGAACGGGATGCGGGGTTACCGAATACACCGTCCATTGTCATGTACTGTACCATTTTGTCTGCAACCCGGGGGTCTACAGGCGTTGTTGCGGCATAATCCAAATAGATAGGAAGCTTCATTACACACTCCGTACTTCGCAGTCTCGGCCGAGGCTACATACAACGTACATTATTCGTTTTTATATCCAACAGAGGATCAGCTCAAGCGCTGACTCTCTGCTCCTGCTGCATCTTGTCTTGCTTTACCGAGATAAACTGTACATCTCGTTTCTGCATCAGTGCAGCAAGGCTGATGCCATTTAAAAAGTCAGAAATCTGTTTGCTCAGGTCACCCCAGAGCGAATGCGTCAGACAGCGGGTGCCACTTTGGCAATTCCCCTGGCCTTGACAGCGGGTGGCATCGACAGATTCATCTACCGCATGTACCACCATGCCCACCGAGATGTCATTGGCTTCCAGTCCGAGGCGATAACCACCACCGGGACCGCGCACACTGGCAACCAAGCCCTGCTTTCTCAGTTTGGCAAAGAGTTGTTCTAGATAAGAAAGGGAAATCCCCTGGCGCTCGGAAATATCTGCCAGCGGTACCGGCCCCTGCGCCGAATGTATGGCCACGTCCAGCATGGCTGTCACTGCGTAGCGACCCTTAGATGTAAGTTTCATAAAACGACCACGGCTCCCAAACAGGTATGTGGGAATTTCAACATACCCGAGCAATTTAGTCAAGTATAAATCCTACTTGTTTACTCGGGTATTGTGGTTCATAAATCAGGTTGAATACCCTGTCTGCTTGGTGGGGTATTTAACCTTTTTCGCCACGATTATTCAATGGCAAAAGCCGATAAAATGGTCATCGAGTATCAGATAATGGGATCAAACTCATCCATTGACTGTTGACGCTTTTGTGCCGCAGCAGTTTCGGCATCACTGAACTCGCCCACATCCAACTCAGGCAGACGTTCAGTACAGACACTGCCGCCCATTTTCTGAACCGCCTGACAAACTTCCTGTACTTTGGAGTCCATCAAATGCATATGATCCAGCATCTGGCCTATGGCATTGGCAACAGGGTCTGGATTATCGGGAGAAACGGCGTAGGCATCAAAACCGTACTTCTTGGCCATGGCACTGCGGCGGGCACTGGTTTCCTTGGATTGAGCCGATGCAACAGTGACGGCCCGGCCAGGAATGCCCACAACAGTAGTGTCCTTGGGCACGTCTTTAACCACCACAGAGTTGGAACCAACACGAGCCCCATCATGCATAGTAATGGGGCCTAGCACCTTGGCTCCTGCGCCTATAACCACGTTATTGCCCAAGGTCGGATGACGTTTGCCGGCTTGCCAGGTGGTGCCCCCCAGAGTCACCCCGTGATAAAGAGTGCAGTCATCACCAATTTCGGCTGTTTCGCCAATCACGACTCCCATGCCATGGTCAATAAAAAATCGCCTACCTATGGTTGCGCCCGGGTGTATTTCCACCCCGGTAAGCCAACGGGAAAAAGTAGACAGACAGCGCGCCAGAAAACACCAATTGGCCTTCCACAGTTTATGGCTGATACGATGCAGCCAAATGGCCTGCATTCCCGGATAGTTGAGCAATATCTCCAATGTGCCCCGCGCCGCAGGATCCCTGTGATAAATGGATCCTATGTCCTCTTTCAGTCTGGCTATCACACCCATCTTGATTCCTCGGATTACTCTTCTTTACTGTCGACCTTTTTTTCTACCGATGTCAGGATCCCGCGCAGTATATTCATCTCCTGCGTTTCGATTCTGGCCCGGGTAAACAGGCGCCTCAGCTTAATCATCACCTGTCCCGGATGATTCTTAATGATAAAGCCGGTTTTTTGCAGTGTCCGTTCCAGATGTTCAAAAAAGCGCTCATGATCTTCACTGCTGGGATACTCGACCAGCTCCTGCTCGGCTTGTTGATGTTTCTCCAACCAGGCCACCCGCGTTTCATAGCAGATAAGCTGCACCGCCTGAGCCAGGTTGAGTGAGCTGTATTCCGGGTTGGCGGGGATACACACATGATAGTGGCATTTTTGCAACTCTTCGTTGCTCAAGCCATGGCTTTCACGGCCAAAGACAATAGCGACAGGCCCCTGGCAACTTTCAAGCGCCAATTTGCTGCCCGCCTCACGGGGTTCAAGCACGGGCCAGTCGAGTGTGCGACTGCGGGCACTGGTGGCAATCACCAGACTGCAGTCTTTAATTGCCTCTTCCAGGCTGTCGACTTTGACCAGATGTTTGAGAATATCAGAGGCGCCGGCGGCAAGCGCTATGGACTGACCGTCTGGTTCAGCTTTTGGCTCCGCTAGATAAAGGTTGGATAATCCCATTGTTTTCATGGCCCTGGCCACAGAACCTATATTGCCGGGATGCGTGGTACCTACCAGGACGACACGAATATTGGAGAGCATGGAACAACTTCAAAAATAAAAAATCAGGAGGCGGATGGTACCACAGGCATATTTTTTTGCTTATAGAAAAATCGCCATTTGATATCGGCGTCAACTAGGGTATAATCTGCGCCGAATTTTTGTCCGTTCTTTAACATCCAGGGGATTGCAATGCATCCGATGCTGACTATTGCCGTGCGCGCTGCTCGCGCTGCGGGCCAAACTATTATGCGTGCCTACACCGAACTCGACCGTATTGAAGTCGATGCCAAAGGTGTCAACGATTTTGTGACCAGTGTAGACAAGGAAGCAGAAGCAGCAATTATCTATCAGATCCGCAAGTCCTATCCAGACCACAGTATAGTGGGTGAGGAAAATGGCGAAAACCGCGGCACCAACCAAGATTATCTGTGGATTGTTGATCCTCTGGACGGCACCAATAACTTTGTTAATGGTGTACCTCACTTCGCCGTTTCTATCGCCATGCAGTACAAGGGCAAAACTGAAGTTGCCGTTGTTTATGATCCCGTTCGCGACGAACTGTTTAGCGCCGTCCGCGGTAAAGGGGCCAAGCTGAATGATTTCCGTCTGCGAGTAAACAATGTCAACGATCTGGGTGGAAGCCTGGTTGCCACTGGATTCCCTTTCAAGGCCCGTCAGCACACCGAAACTTATATGAAACTGTTTGGCGAAGCTTTCTCTCTGAGTGCCGACTTACGCCGCGCCGGCTCTGCCGCTCTGGATCTGGCTTATGTAGCCGCCGGTCGTGTAGACGCCTTCTTCGAACTGGGCCTCAAGCCTTGGGATATCGCCGCCGGCGATCTGATTGTTCGTGAAGCCGGTGGTACAGTTACCGACTTCAGTGGCGGTCACAACTACCTGCTCTCCGGCCACATAGTTGCCGGTGCGCCTAAAGCCACCAGCCTGCTGGTCAAACGCTTCCGTCCTCTGTTGAGCGACGCTCTGAAGTAAGTTATTAAGCAAGGTGCTTAATTAAATAGAGAAAACCGCCTTATGGCGGTTTTTTTTATACCTGGGTGCCGCGAAAGTGAAGCCAACCTCAGTCCATTCGCCCCTTGCTTGATGCAATCAAGATTTGCTCAAACCGGGATTAATCAATAAGGCGTTGGACGAGCCAAGCCGAAATAACCAAGGATGAGTATCTTCCCCCTACCCTTCAAGCAGATAACTCTTTGGATGTATTTACATGCATTTACATTACGCCTTAAAATACCCGAGTATTTTGTTTGGGTATTTGAGGCAAGACTATGAGCAAATCCGGCACTCGCAACATCCGAGGCAGCATCCTCAACATCGATGAACCGGCCAACAAGCAGTTTCCACTGGCGCTCTTTCGTTTGGGCTTCAGGCCTTTTTTTCTCGGTGCCAGCCTGTTCGGCTTGTTGTCGCTCTTGCTTTGGGGAGCCTTGCTCAGTGGTCAAACCCAACTGACGTTCCACGCCAATCCTCTGTGGTGGCATGGTCACGAAATGTTATTCGGTTTCACCGGCGCTGTTATCGCGGGCTTTTTGTTAACAGCAGTTCAAAACTGGACAGGGATCCCCGGCATAAGAGGCTGGCCTTTACTGCTGCTCTGGTGTCTATGGCTGGCTCCCAGACTACTCTTGCTCGATGCCGACACAATTCCTTTTACCTGGGTCATGCTGCTGGATCTGGCCTTCTTCCCGATCACGGCGCTACTACTCGGTTTAGCCGTTATTCGAGTCAAACAGTGGCGTAACCTGGTGTTTGTGCCGCTGCTGCTGTTGCTCTTCGGCGCCAACGTCCTCTCTTATCTCGGCCTTGAACAGCCAGGGTTGGCACAAAAGGCACTGCAGGCCGCAGCCTTGTTGATCGTTATTCTGGTGGCCCTGCTCGGCGGCAGGGTGATCCCCTTCTTTACCGAACGCGCCACAGATTTCAAGCGCGGGGCGCCAAGCCCTGTACTCGAGGCACTTAGCTTCGCTTCTTTGATTCTCATGCTGATCAGCTTGTTTTTACCCTATTCCTGGTTGACACAAACATTGGCCTTGCTGGCTGGCACAGTACTGTTGTTGCGCTGGGCACGCTGGGGCTGGCATGCCAGCCTCAAGGTACCACTGCTATGGTCACTGCATTTAAGTTACCTGTGTATTCCGATAGGACTGCTGATTATTGGTGTCAGCGGCCAGATGATGTTGGGGTTTCATGCTCTGACCGTTGGCGGTATGGGTGGAATGATCTTGGCTATGATGGCAAGGGTATCTCTGGGGCATTCCGGCAGACCATTGCAGATTGCCTGGCCTATGATCCCCGCCTTTGGCTTAATGTTACTGGCTGCAGCCTTGAGGGTCGCGGCAGCCATTGTGCCTCAGCTAAGTCAAATCTTACTAATGGGCGCGATTCTCTGCTGGCTATTGGCATTTACCACTTTTATAGTGCTTTACGCGCCAATTCTTTGCCGAGCGAGGTTGGATGGCCGCCCCGGTTAAAGGTTCTGTGAAAGCTATCACACAGATTTCGCGGCGAACTGGAAATTTACTGATACTATTTAGGAAATGATTTCAGGGAGTTTTCATGGAACTGTATCGCCAATACGGCTCTAAGAGCCTTAAAGCCGTCGAACATCTGGTCTTGTTTGTTATTGCCATTGCCACAGTCGTCGCCATTGGCCAGGAGATAGTGCATATCTTCAAAATGGGCGCTGTGGCCCTTGCCGATCTACTGCTGCTATTTATTTATCTGGAAGTGCTGGCTATGGTGGCCAATTATGCCGAATCCGGCAAGTTACCTGTGCGTATGCCACTCTATATCGCAATAGTAGCTTTGGCCCGTTATCTCATCCTGGACATGAAATCGATGGAAGACTGGCGCATAGTGGCCATTTCAATCTCAACCTTAGTACTTGCCGCAACCGTGATAGTGATCCGCTGGGGACAGTTAAAAATGCCCTACCCCAAGAATCAAGAGTATGACAACTAACTGGAACCCGGCAGACGCCGGGTTCTTTTTTATCTGCTCTTTAGAACTGACCCTAGCTATCGACAAATCTATGCTATTTTTAAAACACTTACCCCATTTACATAGGGTTTGATTCTCACATCGATAATGAAAATGTATGGTGCAAATACGCTAAATCAGAGTTGTCAGGACACATGTCCAGAGCCGTTTCCGCATCCACAGCCTCGAGAGACTCAAACCTAGTAAATATGGGATAACGGCCTACTATCCATTGAACTTAAGGGGACTGCCATGGATGAAAATCTGGATGACTTTATCGAAAGACGCAGATCATTGCGGGTCGATCTGGAGGCGGAGCGGATCAGGCTTCATTGGATAAATAAAGCGGGTGATGAACTCAATGACGATGGCATCTGTATCGATCTGTCCAGACGGGGAGTTCTGTTTGAATACCATCAGCCCTTTACCTTGGGAGAACTGGTATCTGTAACCTTCCATGCAGGAACCGATTCACAAAATACCATCAAGGGACAGGTGTGCCGTTGCAGCGAAATCAACCCAAAGCGTTTTCACATCGCCATGCAACTTATCTAGACCCCGACGTAGTATCCGGGGTGTTCTATACTTTACATCAACTTAAGTACCAAGGACACGGGGAGAAAATCCATGATACTGCTCGTAGGCGGAGAGAAAGGGGGTAGTGGCAAGAGCTGTCTGGCCCAAAATCTGGCTGTACACATTACCCAGAAATATCGGGCCAACGTGTTAATGGTCGACTGTGACCCCCAGCGCACCACATCCGACTGGATCCAGGCCCGCAACAATGACCCTTCCCTGCCTGCGATCAACTGTATCCAGCTCTACGGCAAGATCCGTAACGATCTCCTGAGCCTGGATGAACGCTTCGACTATGTGATAGTCGACTGCGGGGGCCAGGATAACCTGGCAATGCGGGCCGCCATGTCGGTGGCCAGTTATGTGGTGATCCCTTTGAGACCCAAGCGGCGTGATTTAAAAACCTTGCCCCATATGGAAGATATGCTCAGCACCTGTAAGATGGTCAACCCCAAGATGGTGGCAACAATAGTGTTGACTCAATGTCCGGCGCTGCCTTCACAGTTCAAACGCATTCTGGAAGCGAAAGATGTAGTAAAGTCGTTCGGTCTGAGGGCGCTGGACTCGGTCACTTTTAGCCGCAATATCTATGATGACAGTGAAGAAAAAGGCTCCTCGGTCATCGAAATTGAGCCCGATGGAAAAGCCGCCGAGGAGATACGCAATATTGCCGACGAGCTGTTATCCATCCCGCCGGAAAACTCTTATGAGCTTAACTGATCTCAAACGTCACAAGATCAAACCCAAGGCCAAAAAGGTCTCTGTCGACGATTTCATCGAAGATGCCAATAACTACGCCCATGGAAAACCCAGTCGCTTAGGCGGGAGCTCTTTGGCCAAATCACGAACGGGACTGGATAAAAAATCAACCCGTCTCTATCGCCATGCCACTTTTACCCTGACTGAAGCCAGCATTAGTCAACTGGACAACATTGCCCGCAAGACTGGTATTGCCAAGTCCAAACTGCTGCGTATCTTCATTCGTAACTTTCACAGTCTGAGCGACAAAGCCCAAGCCGAAATGATTGCCAAAGATCAGGCGAATGAAACTCAGTGACGACAAATTTTGCTCTCAAGGGTGCTCAGCCCCTGAGATGATTCGATAAATTTACCCTTGGCGGCCAGAAAGTTGAGCAAAGCCTCTGCGTCCATTCCCTCGGCGCTGCAGGTATGATAGCGGGCGTCTCTACCGAAACGCTCCTGCATCAATGCCTTGAGATTGTCCCGTTTAATGGGAGCGGTTTGTTCCAGCAACAACTGCAACACCTGATGGCCATGTACCGACGAATTCATGTATCCTCCACAAAACTATGAGTCGCAGTCGATTTTTAACGGATTTTGCTGCAGTATTCCCTGATTTAACGCAACTTGTTTGTCGTTTTGGCGGTTGTTTGCTTGTGCAAGAGGAGTTGTCATGTCCCTTATTCTATTGCTGACACAGCAGATGAGCCTGTATTTGGTGATCGTTTATCTGGTCAGCAAGACCCCTTTGTTCAAGTTGTTTACCGAAGCATCGACCCGCCTGCCCCATAAGATCTTTCTCTATCTGGTGTTTTCCGGCTTTTGCATCATGGCAACCTATTTCGGTGAGCAAACCCATGGCGCTATCGCCAATACCCGCGCCATGGGTGCAGTACTCGGTGGCCTGCTCGGTGGCCCAACGACGGGTTTGCTGGTCGGCTTGACCGGCGGCTTACACAGATACAGTCTCGGTGGATTCACCGATCTGGCCTGCGCGGTTTCCACTACCTTGGAAGGTTTATCGGCCGGGATGTTCAGCTATTATCTGCGCCGTCAAGGCAAGGCCGAGTTGGTATTCAATCCCATTCTGGTGTGTCTTATCACCTTTTATGCCGAGATGATGCAGATGAGCATTATCTTGCTGCTGGCTGAACCCTTTGATGAAGCTTGGGGGCTGGTGCGTCAAATAGCTCCGCCCATGTTGCTGGTCAACTCCATAGGTGCGGCCCTGTTTATGAGCATGGTACGGGATCAAAAAACCATGTTCGATAAGCTCTCCTCCAGCTTTTCCACCAAGGCGCTGAAAATTGCCGAACGCAGTGTGGGGCTCTTGAGCTCCGGCTTCAACGAGGAAACCAGTACTCAGGTTGCCAAGATAGTCATAGAGGAAACCAATGTCGGCGCAGTGGCCATCACGGACAGGGAAAAACTCCTGGCCTTTATCGGCATAGGTGCCGACCACCACTTGCCCGGCACCTTGATATCGTCCCAAATAACCCTAGATGCCATACACCAGAACAAGGTTATGTTTGCCGATGGGGTGGAAGTTCCCTATGCCTGTTCCATTTCCCCCAACTGTAAACTGGGTTCCAGTTTGGTGATCCCACTTCGCAGTGACAACGAGGTCATAGGCACCATTAAACTGTATGAACCCAAGAATAAGCTGTTTCTCAACATCAACCGCACCTTGGGAGAAGGGATCGCCCGCCTGCTGTCGAACCAGATTCTCTACGGCCGTTTCGAGCAGCAACAAAACCTGCTCACCCAGGCGGAACTCAAACTGTTGCAGGCTCAGGTTAACCCACATTTTCTGTTCAACGCGCTCAATACCATAGGTGCCATCATACGTCGCGATCCGCCCATGGCCAGAACCTTGCTACAACAGCTGAGTCAGTTTTTACGGATTAACCTCAAGCGTACTGCCGGCCTGGTGACCCTGGGAGATGAACTCGAGCATATCGAAGCCTATCTCACCATAGAAAAAGCCCGCTTCATTGATAAGCTCGAGGTAGATATCGCCATACCCGAATCTCTGCTGACCATCAGAGTACCGGCCTTTACCCTGCAGCCCATCATAGAAAATGCTGTCAAACATGGCACTTCGCATCTGATAGACACTGGCCGTATTCAGGTAGAAGGCCGCCGCACAGATGACAGACTCATACTGGAAGTCACCGACAATGCAGGGCTTTATCAACCCGCCGAAGAATCCGATGGCCTGGGGATGAATCTGGTGCATAAAAGAATACAAAATCTCTTCGGCCCCGATTATGGCGTCAGTGTCGAATACCAACGTGACAGTTACACTAGAGTCAGCATACATCTACCTATAACGGAAACAGCCCTGTGATCACTTGTCTTATTGTCGATGACGAACCTTTTGCCCGCGAAGAGTTGGCCGAGCTGCTGCTTCAGGCCGGCGACATTGAAATTCTCGGTCAATGTGGCAACGCCATTGAGGCCATGCAGGCGATAGCCAAGCTCAAGCCTCAGTTACTGTTCCTGGATATTCAAATGCCGAGGATCAGTGGCATGGAGCTTATCGCCATGCTGGATCCCGACAATATGCCCAGAGTGGTATTTGTTACTGCCTACGATGAATTTGCCGTCAAGGCCTTCGATAACCATGCCTTCGACTATCTGCTCAAACCCTTGGATGAGAAGCGCCTCAGTCAGACCCTGGATAAGCTGCGCCGGGATCTCAGACCTCAGTCGCTGTCAGCCATAGCACCGCAACAACTGGAACACCTTCCTTGTTTCAGCGGCAACCGTCTCAAGGTGATCCCGGTCACTGAGGTAGAGTTTGTCTTCAGCGATCTCGGTGGAGTGCATGTTGCGACCGCCAGAGAAAAGGTTCATACCCAGTTAACACTGAAACTGCTGGAAGAAAAAACCCCGCTGCTCAGATGTCATCGCCAGTATCTGGTGGCCCCCAAGGCCATTGCCGAAATAGAACTGCTGGAAACAGGCGCCGAAGTCACCACTCGCAGCGGCGCCAAGATCCCGGTATCTAGGCGCTTTCTCAAGCCACTGAAGCAGCTGTTTGGTTATCAGTAAAGCACAAGCTAACAACCGCTCAGCGGCCTAGATAACCGCTCACCCCCGACTTTTGACCGCTGACCCAGTTCCCGCTGGGCCTTGTAACCAAAGTGTTTACAATTGCGTCAACTCAAATCGGGGAGATTACAACTATGATGTGGTTTTTGCTGTGTGTCGGTCTATTGATTGGCGGCTACTTCATCTACGGTACTTTTGTAGAAAAAATATTCGGGATCAACAATAAAAGACAAACACCCGCCTACGCCCAAACAGACGGTGTTGACTATGTGCCCATGTCCAAGGGCAAGGTCTACCTTATCCAATTGTTAAATATTGCCGGCGTGGGGCCTATTTTCGGTCCTATTCTGGGGGCGCTATACGGCCCGGCGGCCATGTTGTGGATTGTTATCGGCTGTATCTTTGCCGGTGCGGTGCACGACTACTTCTCCGGCATGCTGTCGGTACGTAACGGCGGTCAGTCAGTGCCTAACCTGGCGGGTAAGTACCTTGGTAAAGGCGCCAAGAACTTTATGAACATCTTCGCCATCATACTGCTGTTGTTGGTAGGTGTGGTATTTATCTCGGCTCCTGCCGGCTTGCTCGGTAAGCTTACCGGCGGCAGCGTCGGTCTGTTTGTCGGCATTATCTTCGTTTACTACCTGATTGCCACCATAGTGCCGGTAGACAAAATTATAGGTCGCCTCTATCCCTTCTTCGGCGCCTTACTGCTGTTCATGTCTATCGGTTTGACCATAGCCATAATCCTGTCCAGTGAACATACTCTGTTGCCGGGCTTTGAAGCCGGTGACTTTCTGCAGAACCTGAACCCTGACAATGCCCCGTTGTGGCCAGCGCTCTTCATCACCATCGCCTGTGGTGCCGTGTCAGGTTTCCATGCGACGCAGTCCCCACTGATGGCACGCTGTGTTGAAAATGAATCCAATGGCCGCTTCGTGTTCTACGGTGCCATGATAGGCGAAGGTATCATTGCCCTTATCTGGTGTGCCGTGGCTCTGTCTTTCTTCGACGGTGTCGAGGGACTGAAAGCCGGCATGGACGGCAACCCTGCCAACGTGGTTTACAGCGCCTCAACCGGCCTTCTCGGTGCAGTCGGTGGCTTCATGGCGGTGCTTGGGGTAATCATTCTGCCTATCACCTCCGGCGATACCGCCTTCCGCTCCGCCCGGCTGATCTTATCTGAGTACTTCAATATGCCTCAGACTGAGATGCCCAAGCGACTGATGTTGGCAATTCCGCTGTTCATCATCGGGGCCATACTGACCCAAGTGGACTTCGGTGTCATTTGGCGCTACTTCGGGGTCGCCAACCAAGCCACTGCAGTGATGATGCTATGGACAGCTTCAGCCTACCTGCTACGCCACAACAAGCTGCACTGGATCTGTACCATTCCGGCGATGTTTATGACCACAGTGGTGATAAGCTTCCTGCTCAACTCCAGTACCCTGGGCGCAGGTCTGCCAATGACAGTATCCACCATCAGCGGCATAGTGGTGACTCTGCTGATAACCGCCCTGGTGATAATAAAGACCAAGGGCCGCAACGAGGTCGATGAAATACTCCCAGAAGAAGGTTAAGCTCTGGAGGTAAAACGTTGCATAAACCAAGAGCCGCCCTTTTGAGGCGGCTCTTGTTATGTAAAACGATTCGCAGCAACCGAGCCAATCACAATGCCAAGGGCTTCAACACTTTAGGTTCTACCATCACGCTGGCACTGTCGCTGCTCAGATAAATAATCCCGTCGCTGATATTGCAGCCCAGTTTCATTGAACGGCTGACCAACTGCGCCATCTCCTTCACCTGCTCTTCGGGTATCTCCCACACCTTAAGGTTGGCATAACGGTTAAAGGCATGTTGATTCTGTTGCCACCATACCGGCACGCTGCGGCCACCATAAGCAAACAGCTGCACTTCGTCGGCACGGCCGCTAGCCTTGCGCAGCCATTTTTCATCGCTCTGGCCAAACTCGACCCACAAACGAATATCACCGTTAAGCTCGCGATCCCAAAGTTCGGGTTCATCATCAACACATAAACCCTTGCTGAAGGCCAAACTGTCAGAAGCGTTGAGCGCAAAAGCCAACAGACGCACCATCATACGCTCGTCGGTTTCCGACGGATGTTGGGCAATGGTCAGCTGATGATCCTGATAATAATGCCGGTCCATATCAGCAATACTGAGCTGAACTTTAAAAATACTCGCCTTCAAGGCCATGATAATTTCTCTGTGATAGGAGGCAGATGCAGCCTCAATAAGGAAATAAAGGGTTTAAATAGCGCCGGGGCGCAAATGTTTGGCGAATGGGAACGCCGCTTTGAGCCTGGCGACTTCGTTTGCGTCGGCCAGACGCAGCATCCGCATGCCGGCTTGATAGGATGCCAACAGGGCACTGTCGGCCATGGGGGCTGTGCGTGACGCGTCCCGGCGGATAAGCTCCAGTAACTCAGCCGTTGGGGCGCCATCTGTTATCAGGCTGTCTATCCGCTGCAGCATCGGCATCGCGGCCAGCGGCAACAACTGCAGATGGCAATCATCTGCCAGCAGCAATAACTCTCCCTGCGCCTCGCCTGAGACAAAACTCAGCTCAAAATTCTCCCGGGTGCTGGCATCAAACCTGTCACCATTGAGCTTAAAAAAATGCTCCCAGAAGCGCCGCCTGGCATCCACCGAAGGCAAGCGCTGCTGCACTTCCTCTCTGTGATCGGCAATAAAATCCAGCAAAGAGCTGAGGCTTGGCGGCAGCAGAGTTTCAAGTTTAGCTCTCAAGTCTCTCGCAAACACAGGCGCGGCACCGGCGGTACTGATGGCCATTACCAGCCGTCCTCTATCAACGATGGAGGGCGTGATAAAATCACACTCGGATGGGGTATCAACCACATTGACCCATGCACCAAGCTCGCGCGCCTTGGACGCCAGTGTTTGGTTCAGATTACTATCAGCTGTAGCCAGATAAACCAGCTCTCGCTCGGCAAGATCCCGATCTTCCACGCCCCGGCGAGACAGCCAAATCCGGCCGCTGGCGGCATAGGCTTCCACCTCGGCGTTCACCTTGGGCGCCACAAGGTGAATTTCAGCTTGAGTTCTGGCCAAAAGATCCAGTTTACGGCTGGCCACTTCACCACCACCGACCAACAGCACTCTTATGCGTGAGGTGTCAACAAAAAGAGGAAAATACTGCATTAATCCTGTACCAAAGGCAGTTCGTGGGCACACCAGGCGCGATAACCACCGTCAAGGGCAGCCACATTCCGGTACCCCAAGCGTTGCAAACTCAATGCTGCCAGTATAGCGCGTTGCCCACCGGCGCTGTAGAGTAGCAGCGCCGCTGACTTGTCCGGGAATCGCTTACCAATATCCCGCTCCAGTATGCCTCGGGACAGATGCTTGGCCAGCGGCAGGCGATCTTTTAGCCACTCATGATCTTCTCGTACATCAATGAGCTGCCAGCGATCATCATGCTGATACTCTTCTATGCTTAACTCTCGAACCAGATCCCTGGCCTGTTCAACCAAGGCCGTAAAATCAAGGCTATTTGTCATTTGTCACCTCCGGGCCCTGCCATCGATAGCTTAATTATGGCACTCGCTGCGTTCGGCGCTACACTGCCAGCAAAGTTCAAAACTGGCGTCGTTGAACTCATGACATTGCAGGCACTGCCACTGAGGCCTATCGGCATCGAGACTAGCCAATTGTGATTGTGCTTGCTCCCGCTGAGATTCCGGGACCCACAGCTCTACGGTTTGCATATCAACCGGCAACTCTCCCACGCCGCCCAGCAGAGCTTCACCGCGCAGCTCAACCCTCAATCCTGAGGTTTCCAGCATTCCCTTCCAGGTATGGGCCTGCAGCAGATTACCACCGGCTACCATGACTTTTCGTTCTTCCATGTTTCTTCCTACAACTTTAGGCTCTGCCACGGCAGAGAAATTAAGGAATGGATCCTGTGGAAGGATCCGCAGCCCATGCTACTGATAAACGCCTGGACTGTCGAGTGACAGCATTAAGTGAATTTACCTTTTGATAACAAAAGCGCATATTTGAGCCATAAACTCAGGTTTTATTCCAACTCGGAGCTATCTCCGTAATGCTCAGACACAAAAAAGCCACCCGCAGGTGGCTATTTTCTACCCGGTTTATCAGGGCATAATGGAAGGCTGATCGGCGCCTTCCTTCTCCACTTCTACCGGCATCATATGTTCGCGGTTGATCCCAAGTTTAATGGCCAGGAAGCTCGCCACATAGATGGAGGAGTAAGTACCCACCAAAATCCCCATCAGCAATGCCGTGGCAAAGCCGTGGATCAGGGTGCCCCCCTTGAGAAACAGCGCTACCACAGTAATAAGCGTGGTTCCGGTAGTGATAATGGTACGGCTCATGGTCTGGGTGATTGAGGTATTCACCACTTCCACGGGTGTTGCCTTACGCATCTTGAGGAAGTTCTCACGAATACGGTCAAACACCACGATAGTATCGTTGAGCGAGTACCCCACCACGGTCAGCAAACCTGCCAGTACCGTCAGGTCGAACTCCAACTGCAGGAAGGAAAACACCCCCAGCGTCACTATCACGTCGTGCGCCAATGCGGCGACCGAACCCATAGCCAGACGCCATTCAAACCGGAAAGAGACGTAGATAAGAATACAGATCAGCGCAACCAGTACCGCCAGGCCACCCTGCTCTGCCAATTCCTTACCGACCTGAGGGCCGACAAATTCTACGCTCTTTTGCTGCACTGCCGGGTCTTGCTTGGCAGCAGCGGCAAAAACTTCCTTAACCTGAAGGTCGCTCTTGATGTCTTCGCGCACCTGCAGGCGCACTACCACATCACGACTGGAGCCGAAGTTTTGCACCACGGCACCCGAGGTCGGTTCGGTATCGAGGGCAAGACGCAGCTCGTCCAGGTTAGCGGGTTTGCTAAATTCCATGATGACAGAGGTGCCACCGGTAAAATCCAGCCCCCAATTGATCCCCTTGGTTGCCAGGGAAGTCAGAGAAGCTACGACCAACACTGCCGACATAATACTGATAGGCAGAGCATGACGCAGGAAGTTGATAGAGCCTTTAATTGATAAAATCTGCAACATAATCAGCTTCCTCAGATCGACAGTTTCTTCACGCGCTTGCCGCCCCACATGGCGTTTACAACCGCCCGGGTACCGACAATAGCGGTAAACATGGATGTCGCGATACCTATCATCAGGGTCACGGCGAAGCCTTTAATGGCGCCGCTGCCCACTGCGAACAGGATAAGTGCGGTGATGAAGGTGGTAATGTTGGCATCGGCAATGGTGGAGAACGCGTTGCCATAACCTTCATGAATAGCCTGCTGAACACTGCGACCAGCGCGAAGCTCTTCACGGATACGCTCGTAGATAAGCACGTTACCATCCACCGCCATACCCACTGTCAGCACCATACCGGCGATACCCGGCAGCGTCAGTACTGCGCCCGGGATCATCGACATCACACCCACCACCATGATCAGGTTGGCACACAGCGCCAGGTTGGCAATAACACCAAAGGCACGGTAGTAGATCAGCATAAAGATCAATACCACAGCCATACCCCAGAGCATTGCCTGCATCCCGTTTTCAATGTTTTCGGCACCCAGGCTTGGGCCTATGGTACGTTCTTCCACTATGGATACAGGTGCAATCAGCGCACCGGCGCGCAGCAGCAACGCCAGGTTCTGGGCTTCGCCATGAGACAGACCCGTGATAACAAAGTTTCGGCCGAGGCGGGCTTGAATGGTCGCGACAGAGATGACTTCCTCGATCTTATCCATCTTCACGCTGCCATCAGGGTTACGCTTACCGCTGTCCTTATACTCGATAAACAAGGTCGCCATCGGCTTGCCGATGTTGTCTTTGGTCACGTTGGAGAAGATATTCCCGCCCTTGGCGTCCAGGCTGATACTCACCTGAGGCCGGCTGTATTGATCGAAGCTTGGCTGAGCGCCGGTAATATGATCACCGGTCAGCATCACTTCTTTCTTCAATACCGCAATACCCCCTTCACGACGTGGATACACCTCGGAGCCGGGTGGCACCCGGCCCGATTGCGCCGCATTCATGTCGGCTTTCTCATCGACCATATGGAATTCAATGGAAGCGGTCGCCCCGAGGATCTCTTTGGCGCGAGCAGTATCCTGTACCCCCGGCAGTTCAACGATAATGCGCTCGGCGCCTTGACGTTGTACTACGGGTTCAGCAACCCCAAGTTCGTTCACCCGGTTACGAATAGTGGTGATATTCTGCGACAGAGCGTCTTCTTTCACCTGCTTGAGGTAGACTTCGCTCATGGTGGCCATCAGGGCAAAGTTATTGCCCTCGCTGGCGTCACTGAACACCATATCGTTGGAGCGACTCTTCAGGAAACTCTCGGCTTTAGCCAGATTCTCGGCATCACGGAACTTGATCTCAATGCCTTTGGCCGTAGCCTTGACACCCGAGTAGCGGATCCCCTCTTCCCGCAGTTGACTGCGGAAATCGGCGATCTTGGCTTCTTCCATCTTGCGAATGGCTTCGCCCATGTCCACTTCCATCAGGAAGTGCACACCACCACGTAGGTCAAGACCCAATTTCATCGGTGAACCACCGAGTGACTCGAGCCAGGCCGGTGTCGCCGGTGCCAGGTTCAACGCTACGCTGAACTTGTCACCCAAGGCTTCGGCTATCGCTTCTTTGGCCAACAACTGCTGTTCGGCATTGTTGACTCTGACGAGTAGCTGACCGTTTTCCAACTCGGAACGCTTGACACCTATCCCCTTGCTTTGCAGCAAGTCGTTCACTTGTGTCTGGGTCGTGACAGTCACATCCGCACCGCGGGTGCCCACCACTTGTACCGCGTGATCCTCACCAAAAAGGTTAGGCACGGCATAGAAAGCCCCGATGGCGATGATAATGATCACCATCAGGTTCTTCCATAAAGGATACTTATTTAACACGCCTCAGCCCCCTTGGCTTATAGCGACTGGATAGAGCCTTTTGGCAATACCGCCGCGATATAATCTTTTTTGATGGTGATCTGGGTGCTGTCGTTCAGGCTCAGCAGAACATAATCATTCTCATCGCTGATCTTGGCGATTTTGCCTATGATGCCACCACTGGTCAGGACTTCGTCGCCCTTACCCAGGGACGCCATCAGATTTTTGTGCTCTTTAACACGCTTGGACTGAGGACGGAAGATCATGAAATAGAAGATCAGACCGAAGATCACCAGCATGAACACCAATTCCATGGTACCGCCAGACTGAGGAGCACCGGCCGCACTAGCGTAAGCATTTGAAATAAACATATTTTTCTCTTCTTATCAGCAAATAAAATCAATCCACCAATTCAGGTACTTCACGGCCTTGACGACCATAGAAGTCCTTCACAAAGGCGTCTAATGTACCTGTCTCAATGGCGCCGCGCAAACCTTCCATTAACCTTTGGTAGTAACGCAGGTTATGTATGGTATTGAGACGGGCCCCGAGAATTTCATTACAGCGGTCCAGATGGTACAGATATGCCCGTGAGTAGTTCTTACAGGTATAGCAGTCACATTCCGGATCCAGCGGTGATGTGTCGTCACGATGCCGCGCGTTGCGGATCTTGATAACACCTTCTGTGACAAACAAGTGACCGTTGCGGGCATTACGGGTTGGCATCACACAGTCAAACATGTCGATACCGCGACGCACGCCTTCAACCAGATCCTCCGGTTTGCCTACCCCCATCAAATAACGAGGCTTGTCTGTGGGGATCTGCGGGCAAACATGCTCCAGTACTCTGTGCATGTCCGCCTTGGGTTCCCCTACAGCCAAGCCGCCGACGGCATAGCCGTCAAAACCTATTTCCAACAAGCCCTTGAGGCTTTCATCACGCAGATCTTCATAGACACTGCCCTGAATAATCCCAAACAGTGAGTTGGGATTTTCCAGGCGGTCGAACTCGTCCCGTGAACGTTTTGCCCAGCGCAGTGACATCTGCATCGACTTGCGGGCTTCGTCGTGAGTGGCAGGATACGGCGTGCACTCATCGAAAATCATCACCACATCCGAGCCGAGCGAATATTGGATCAGCATCGACTTCTCGGCATCCATGAAAATCTTTTCGCCATTAATGGGCGAGCGGAAATGCACCCCTTCTTCGGTGATCTTGCGAATATCACCTAGACTGAAAACCTGGAAACCACCCGAGTCGGTGAGAATCGGCCGCTGCCAGTTCATGAAATCGTGCAGGTCACCATGCTTACGCATGATCTCTTCACCTGGGCGCAGCCAGAGGTGGAAAGTGTTCCCCAGCAGAATATCGGCTCCGGTGGCGCGCACTTCTTCCGGAGTCATCCCCTTCACAGTGCCGTAAGTTCCAACCGGCATAAAAGCCGGGGTCTCGACTGTGCCACGGTCAAAAATCAATCGGCCCCGGCGTGCGCGGCCATCAGTTGTATCCAATTCAAATTTCATGATTTACCTCGTCAGAGAAACAGTCTGACCTTAATTACGCGGACTTAGGCCGCAGCGTATAGACAACAGAGGGTCAAAAAAGCAAAAGGTTCACCCTTAAGACAAAATACCCGCTCATTGAGGCGGGGATTTTTAAAAAAAAA
>NZ_JWGX01000139.1:0-256 GCF_000813075.1 Shewanella sp. ECSMB14102 | reverse complement strand
CCTCATCCAGTATTAAGGGTGGTGACCATGATGAATGTTCGCTCTCATGTCATTGTCGATGCCGCTATAAGCCCTTATCGTCGAGGCGAAATTCCTCTTGCTATGCCTTTTATTGACTCCTTACCGGATAACTCCGTGACCTTATTGGATAAGGGTTTTTATGGAGCAGACTTGCTTCTTTCTCTCCAAAATAGTGGTGCTAACAGACATTGGTTGTTACCGGCGAAGAAAGGGGTGAAATACACCCTTCTGGACG
>NZ_JWGX01000138.1:0-250 GCF_000813075.1 Shewanella sp. ECSMB14102 | reverse complement strand
CAAGAAAAATCCTAACCTACCTGAAACATGGCAAGTAAGAGCCGTGACTTATCAGGTACAAGGTAAGCAAAAAACCGTATTTACGTCTCTTCCCAGAGAGCAGTACGATGCGGGAGCAGTCGCGGCGCTTTACCACGAGCGATGGGAAATTGAATTAGGGTATCGAGACATAAAAAGTTCGATGCAACACAATGCGTTAGTGCTGAGGAGTAAGACAGTCGAACTTGTCTATCAAGAGTTATGGGGGCTG
>NZ_JWGX01000137.1:0-357 GCF_000813075.1 Shewanella sp. ECSMB14102 | reverse complement strand
TAAAATGATCACCCGTGAAAAATTGACGGCGTTTATTGTTCAGCAGCCTCCGTCCCGTATTGTGATGGAAGCGTGCGGCAGTGCAAATTACTGGTCACGCCAGTTCAGGCAATACGGACATGAAGTTAAACAAATCAGTCTACAGTATGTTGCCCCCTTCAGAATGGGCAGTAAAAATGACAAAAATGATGCAGCTGCAATTGTCGAAGCTGACAGTCGCCCGGGTATGCGCTATGTGCCGGAGAAGTCTATTGAACAGCAGGATATTCAGTGTATGCACCGGGTTCGCCAGCGGCTGATGAAAAACAAAACCGCGCTGATTAACCAGATACGGGGGCTAGGCCTGGAATACGGTAT
>NZ_JWGX01000136.1:0-569 GCF_000813075.1 Shewanella sp. ECSMB14102 | reverse complement strand
CTGTTGGATGGTAGTTATGGTAGTCAAGCATTTCAGGTAGGTGCGAATGCCAATGAGACTATTTCAGTGAGCTTACGTAATGTGTCAGCAGATGCTATCGGTTCAAGTAAGATAGCGCCTGCAGTAGGTACAACGGCAGGTGTTGTTGATGATGGGACAGCCGTGTATGCAGATACAAAAATCACTCTAACCAATAATAATTCAGGTAATACAACCGATATTGATATTGTAGCAGCGGATGATGCTTCGACGATTGCGAAGAAGTTTAATGATGTAAGCGCAACTACAGGAGTAAAAGCGCAAGCGTATAACACAATTGAGTTAAGTGATTTAGATTATACCACTGGAGGCGCAGGTCTAAATGCGACAATTGGTGGTGCTGTTGTTACTGGTGCGGCTGATGATGCCGATTTAGTTGACCAAATAAATACCAACGGAGCAGACAAGGGCATATCTGCGGCGATTGTTGACGGTAAAGTTCAAGTTACTCAAGCAGAAGGTAAAGATATTGCCATTGTGTCAGGCAATAATGGCTTTGATGTTGCGGCGGTCATTGATGGTACAGCGGG
>NZ_JWGX01000135.1:0-606 GCF_000813075.1 Shewanella sp. ECSMB14102 | reverse complement strand
CTACTGGCCCACGAAATAGTCTTCCAAATTCAGTGGTAAGCTTGAGCCAATTATCATGAGGAATATTCAACCGCATCAGTAGCTTGGTACTCTTTTCACTTATCGAACCTCGCTTATCATCGCGAATACAGCGCCCGGTATCATCCACCAATTCAAGATAATCTTTGAGCCCAAACGCAATACCACTGCGCTGGTTATCGCATTCATTGCCGATAAAGGGCAGTAGCTTGGCGGGTTGTTCGCATTTCAAGGCTGCCTGAATACGTAGCCGAATGCTGGTATGTTCTGACTGCTCAGGCGTATCGGCCATCTTGGCTCTGATGGGGTTGAGGTCAACGTAGGCCATGCAGGTTAACACTGCGGCTTCATCAAGTAAGGCTTGTGACTTAAATCTTCCCTCCCAGAATCGACCGGTACAGTTATCTTCCTGATTGGCTTGACGCGCTATCGGTTCATTAAGACAACGCATGAACCAACTGATGTCACATAACCTGCTGCGATAAATTGCAATAGTATGCTTCAGCCTGGGGACTTCATACGCTTCAATCAGCTCACCTTGGGTGAATTTGCGGGTTAACTCATCACCTTTGAACAGCTTATGCCATT
>NZ_JWGX01000134.1:0-300 GCF_000813075.1 Shewanella sp. ECSMB14102 | reverse complement strand
ATGCCCATATGGAGATCAGCGGCAAGATAGAGATAGAAGATTTTCCGGCGATGGCGCCCTTGAATGCCACCGAGATGATAGTAGGGCTGCTCAAAGGTGTGCGGGTGCGGGAAAACGGCATGGTCGGGGTGAAGGACTAACGAGTGGAATGAAAGGAAGGACCCGTTGATAAGAGAGTGCTTAAGTTTACTGCGGCGAAAGCTGTGGCCCTGCTGCCTGGTTTGTGCCGGTTTTCCGCTTTTGACGTACGCCAAGGAGATACCGCCAAGACCGGCCGGTATGGTGTTTACCAAACACTGT
>NZ_JWGX01000133.1:0-314 GCF_000813075.1 Shewanella sp. ECSMB14102 | reverse complement strand
CACCTCGGGTTATGGTCAGCCGCAGTTCTCTATCGATATCTATCATCAGGATGATAAGGCAGAAAAGCAAGGGGTGATAATCGGTGAGCATAGGCTTGAGCAATGGCTGGAGTATGTGGAGGAATTGCGCAGTAAAGCAGACAGATATCGACCCACAAAATACGTTATTAAAGACTTGGAACGAGAACTGAAGACGGTGGTTTTTTATGAGGGCTCTAGACGTAGTAGTCCTGAATCAAATACAAAACATAAGTTTGCCAGCTTTTTTTTCAAGGATTTTCCGGAGCAGCAGTTGGGACTCAGCATTGATGGCC
>NZ_JWGX01000132.1:0-617 GCF_000813075.1 Shewanella sp. ECSMB14102 | reverse complement strand
AAAAATACAGGACAGCCATATCTTTTTGATGTTTCACACTGATGCTAAACCCGCGAGGTGATCGCCAGCGTGTCAAAGGATTACCGCAGCCCAAAAACGTGGCTGGGCAGTGAAGATGAAAACGTGCTCAAGCTGCTATCTGAACTCATGAAAACGGTAGCCGAGCTGGCAACCATCTGTGCCAGTCATACCCACAGCACCAGCCCGGCACCGAATGAGGCTGGAGACGGCGAGTGCAGCAGCCGCGCAAAAGGCCAGGCTAGACCCAATCACCAAGTAAACCATAGACAACCCAGTATTTACTCGATACCGGCTCAGCTCCCACCAGGAACCTGAGCCGTTTTTCATATCAGCCCACAGTAAAGCCCCACCCAACAATCAAAACTGACGATGCTGCAGCACAGACGCGGCTGGCTATTCTGGCCACGTAAATCACCACCTACGCAATTCTACGTCACGAAATTCGCACTCTTCCTCACCCTCCTGCGCAGTTTGCACCTCAATTTTTTTTCAGTTTTGAATTTGTTCAGTTTATGGCGCCACCAAGCGCAGACACTGGGCCGGGGAAAGGATCGAAGATCTGAAAAGATCGCGGTTAATTTCACTGTTTTACAGTT
>NZ_JWGX01000131.1:0-341 GCF_000813075.1 Shewanella sp. ECSMB14102 | reverse complement strand
ATGCCCATATGGAGATCAGCGGCAAGATAGAGATAGAAGATTTTCCGGCAATGGCGCCCTTGAATGCCACCGATATGATAGTAGGGCTGCTCAAAAGCGTGCGGGTTAGGGAAAACGGCATGGTCGGGGTGAAGGACTAGCTATAAGAATGAAAGGCTGGAACTCTTGATAGGAGCGAAAGGGAGAAACCTTTGATAAGAGCATGCCAGAAGTCCTTAAGTTCACTGCGGCAAAAGCTGTGGTTCTGCTGCCTGGTTTGTGCAGGTTTTCCGCTTTTGACGTACGCTAAGGAGATACCGCCAAGACCGGCGAGTATGGTGTTTACCAAACACTGCGTGGGA
>NZ_JWGX01000014.1:0-13026 GCF_000813075.1 Shewanella sp. ECSMB14102 | reverse complement strand
AAAAGCAAAAGGTTCACCCTTAAGACAAAATACCCGCTCATTGAGGCGGGTATTTTAAAACAAAAGTCGTAATCAGTGAGCTTTTTTAGTCACAAACATGGCATCACCGTAACTGAAAAAGCGGTATTTTTCGGCAATCGCGTGCCGATAGGCGTTCATCACCTCATCAAAGCCGGCAAAAGCACTGACCAACATAATAAGAGTCGACTCCGGCAGGTGGAAATTAGTGACCATGGCATCCACTACCTGAAACTCATATCCGGGATAGATGAAAATATCTGTATCCCCTTTGAAAGCCTGCAACTCGCCTTCACTGGCGCGAGCTGCGCTCTCGAGCGAACGCACCGAAGTGGTGCCCACCGCGATCACCCGTTTCCCGGCCGCCTTGGTGCTATGGATTTTAGCGACCACCTCGGCCGGCACTTCGGCCCACTCAGAGTGCATCTTATGTTCCAGTATGTTGTCGACCCGTACCGGCTGAAAAGTACCGGCACCAACATGCAGAGTCACAAAGGCGATATCCACGCCTTTGGCTTTCAGCTCGGCCAACATATTGTCATCAAAGTGCAAACCGGCCGTCGGCGCCGCAACCGCGCCCGGAGTTTGGTTATAAACTGTCTGATAGCGCTCTTTGTCGGCATCTTCATCGGGACGGTCGATATAAGGCGGCAACGGCATATGGCCTACCTGCTCCAGCACTTCAAGCACACTCGGACCGGATACCAGTTCAAGTTCAAACAGCGCGTCGTGACGTGCCAGCATCAACATTTTGAAGCCGCCATCGAGCAAAATTTCACTGCCTTCCTTCGGCGACTTTGAACTACGCACATGAGCAAGCACCCGCTTGTCATCCAGCATCCGTTCCACCAGGATTTCCAGCTTACCGCCGGTTGCCTTCTGCCCGAACAGGCGCGCCGGAATAACCCGGGTATTGTTGAATACCATGAGATCGCCGGGTTGAACCAGGTTCAACAACTCGGTGAAGCGGCAGTCGCTAAGAGCCCCGCTGTTACCATCCAGAGTGAGTAATCTGGACGCACTGCGTTTCTCCATAGGGAACTTGGCAATCAGTTCCTCTGGAAGATCGAAAGAAAAGTCTGCTACACGCATGAATGGGCCTCGGCTTAGCTGGAAACGGCGGCTAGTCTAGGGATTTGAGGCGTTAAGATCAAGGCTCCAGCGGTTCGTTTGCCTTTTCGGCAAGGGGCTTGTTGTCATCGAAGGGTTCGCGCCGATATTCGAGTTGCTCGAACGGAATATCTATATCTACCCTGCGCCTCTGGGGCCTTGGCGTTTTGTTGATAAGTTTATTGAACCAGTCCCACATCATCCTTGATCCTCTGTGTCACCGAACGCTAAGCGTAGCATCTTTTTCCACTGAGCAAAAAGAGAACATTCACCAGCGTCAGAGACTATTTTCATTTGCCGGCTTGTCATGGTAACTTGAGGGCGAATTCGACACCCAGTAACCAATATGAACTTCCTTGCACACCTGCATCTGGCCGATATCAGCCAAACATCTCTCGGCGCCAATCTCGCCGGCGACTTTGCCAAAGGCAATATTCAACAGTTTCCCAAACATTTGCAGCAGGGGCTCTGGCTCCACAGACAGATAGACAAGTTGACCGATAGCCACGAATTAACCCGCGAGTTAGTGCGTACTTTCCCCAAACCGCTTGCCAGAGTGGCACCTGTACTGATGGATTTGGCCTTTGACCATATGCTGGCAAAGTACTGGGAGGAATATCATCATCAACCTTTGGCTGCCTTTTGCGATAAGGCCTACGAGAGCCTCAGACAAACGCAATCCCTACCCGAAGGCTTAGCCAAACTGGCGCCAGTGATGGAGCAGCAAAATTGGCTGTTGAATTATCAAAGTCGCCAGGGGCTCAACAGTGCTGTAACCGGTGTGAGTCGCCGACTTTCAAAACCTGAGCTGTTCAACGGTGCCCAACAAGCGCTGCAAAAACTCGATACTGAAATTGAAATCGCCTTTCGAACCTTTTACCCACAATTGATGGCTTACAGCCGGATATGGGCCAGAAAGACACCCGCGGAATTTCTTTGATCTAAACCCAGCCCAAGGGCCGCTTCGGTTGAACCCACAAAGCCACTTTTGCCGGGCCCATGGCTTTGTTAAAATTGCGCCTTCACGAAGGAGAGTTCATGCAAGTTTTTGAGTACCGCCCACCGGCCCTGCCCTGGCTCGATATCCGCTATCTGGATCGCGATATTATTATCATCAACAAGCCATCCGGGCTGTTATCCAACCCTGGGCGCGCCGCCGTAACCCATGATTGCGCCCTCACCCGCTTACAGCGCCTGTATCCGGAAACCATATTGGTGCACAGGCTGGACTGCGCCACTTCAGGGATAATGGTTTTCGCCCGCAACAAAGCCGCCGAGTCCAGTCTCAAGACTCAGTTTCAGGAACGGCAAAGCGATAAACTGTATGTGGCCGAGGTGGCTGGACATCTTGAACAGCCAGCCGGTGTTATCGACTTGCCTCTGGCAGCGGATAAGGCCAACCCACCGCTGCAGCAAGTCTCAGAGCAAGGTAAGAGAGCGGTCACTCACTACAAAGTGCTTGAGCGCCGTGAGGATTCCAGCCTGGTGGCATTACAACCGGAAACCGGCCGGACTCATCAGCTCAGAGTCCACATGCTCGCATTGGGGCATCCGATTTTAGGGGATGATTTCTATGGTGGATGTGAGATTGAAAATGCCCGTCCGCGACTCTGTCTGCATGCTGCCAGCCTGGCATTTTGCCACCCTTACTCGGGTGCCGAGATGCATTTTGTCAGCCTGTCGCCTTTCTGACCCTTGCAAGGCTTGATAAAGAAAGCCTTAGAAAAAGCAGCTAAAGAAAACGCCCGCTAAGCGGGCGTTTTCTTTTTTTTACAATGAGTCAAACAATTATTAAGCACTCATCACTGATTTGGGTTCCAGACTGAAGCTATCGCCTCCTTCAGTGCAAAACTGCAGCTTGCCCTCTGCAGTTAAAATAAAGTATTCACCAAACAGGTTACCACCCATATCTTCCAGACATAAACCGGCATTGGTCTGTTTGGACTTCATCTCATCCACGCTGTGGCAACCATCGCTGAACCAGGTTTCCAGAAACAGCTTGCCACCTTCACGATACAAGGTCAGTTCTTCACCACTGCCTGGGCGACTATCCTGCCAACAACCAAGAAATTCTCGCTGTTGTTCGTTCTGTCGGTGCAGACGCTTGCGCTTTTCTACTCCAGACATATCCATACCCTTAAACCATGTCAGCCCAGCCTCTTTGGCTGACCCCAAATGCATGACATTAAGCATAGAACTCATAGTGCCCCTTTACCCGGCCAAAAAGTAACATAAAAGTGAAAAATTTGATTCCAAATCATTAAAAACCAATAAGTTAGAATGAAATCTCTCGAATGTGCGCAGTGTAGCCCAGTGACAAAATAAAAGTGCGATCAAGATCACTTATTGCGGAGAATTTAAGCAATTTATGGAATAACTCACACAATCCCCTTACCACCGGCCGTTTGAACGGTCACACCGTGGCAAATGGGGACCAAAAACAAAGGGCGGCCCAGAGGCCGCCCTGTATCTTCAACAATGTTTCCTAGGGAATGCTTCTTGCAAAGGACTAGGGCCATTTGCTGCGAACCACGCCTTGCACCCAGGCCTGTAAGTCGACGCAGAGCACACATGGGGCTTGTTCGCACCTTCCTTAGCTTAGCTTGCGATCTTCGGCCTGGCAGACTGCCGCGGTAAACAACACATCAGTGGAAGAGTTCAGCGCAGTTTCAGCCGCATCCTGAATAACCCCGATAACAAAGCCCACGGCCACCACCTGAATGGCAATGCTGTCACTGATGCCAAACAAGCTACAAGCCAGAGGGATCAGCAGCAATGAACCACCGGCTACCCCGGAGGCACCACAAGCCGACACGGCGGCCACCAGGCTCAACAGCAAGGCAGTTGGCAAGTCGACACTGGTTCCCGTGGTATGCACAGCTGCCAGGGTCAGTACGGTAATGGTAATTGCCGCGCCGCCCATGTTGATAGTGGCCCCCAGAGGAATAGAAACCGAATAGGTGTCTTTATGCAGTTTGAGGCGCTCACACAAGGCCATGTTCACCGGAATATTGGCGGCGCTCGAACGGGTAAAGAAGGCGGTTACGCCACTCTCTCTGAGGCAAGCGAACACCAATGGGTAAGGATTGCGTCTTGTCTTGTAGAACACCAAGAGCGGGTTCACCACCAGGGCTATGATAGCCATGCTTCCCAGCAAGACGCCTAGCAGACGGCCATAATTGTACACTTCCTCAAAACCGCTCTCGGCAAAGGTCACGGCCACCAGACCGAAAATGCCTATCGGCGCCAAGCGGATAATAAAGCGCACCATCTGTGAGATACCATGACTGACATCGGCAAATACCTGTTTGGTCGAGTCACTGGAATGATGCAGCGCCAATCCAAGACCAATACCCCAAGCCAGAATACCAATATAGTTGGCATTCATCAGGGCATTGACCGGGTTGTCGACCAATTTGAACAACAGAGTATTGAGAACTTCCAGAATACCTTGCGGCGGCGACAGTAACTGTTCAGGCGCCCTGAGCTTGAGTGTGGTGGGAAACATAAAGCTCATTACCACAGCTGTGAGTGCCGAGGCAAAAGTCCCAAACAGGTACAAGGCGATAATTGGCCGCATATTGCTCTTGGTATTTTTCTTCTGATTGGCAATCGATGCCGCCACCAGCAGAAATACCAGGATCGGTGCTATCGCCTTAAGCGCGCCGACAAAAAGATCTCCAAGGAAAGAAACGCTCTTTGCCCATTCCGGAGCAAAGTGTGCGAGCCCCATGCCCGCGATGATCCCCAAAAGGATTTGCAGTACAAGACTGCTCTTGGCCAATCGGGCCAAAAGTAAAGAAAATTGGTTCATTGCCTGACCTGTATTTATTATCTTTCTGGCACCAGTGCCACAGGAGTTACGTTTTTAGCGGATGAAACCGCTAATGTCTAGCTTTGAAGCCAATTTGTGTCGTCTGGATAACCCTGAACACGCATTTTGGCAACAGCGATGTCATTTTTGACTATCTTGTGCAATTTGCGCGCCTCTGAGCATGGCATCGATAAGTTCATGGGCATCGAACTTGGTAAGGGCTTCGTTGGCCCCCACCTGGTGCGCCTGGCTGACACTGATCTCACTGGAAAGCGAGGTATGCAGAATAATATAAGCGCCGGCGAGTGCCGGTTTGTCTCTCACCTCAAAGGCGAGCTCATAACCATCCAGACCTGGCATTTCGATATCACTTACCAGGAGATCCACTGGGCGCTTTTCGGCCGCAGCCTTTTCCATAATAGCCAAAGCCTGGGCACCGTTTGAGGTGACCTCATAGGGGATATTAATGGAGTCCAGCGCATCAGACAGTTGCTTTCTGGCTACTTTAGAGTCGTCCACCAACAAGATCCGCAGCGGTTTCAACCTTTCCCTTTGCACATCGGTCAGCATGGCCACACTCTGGGCCGCAATCGGGAAAATCTTTGACAGCAACAACTCAACATCCAGCAATTGCACCAGCTTATTGTCGTAACGAGTCACTCCGGTGAGATAAGCATTGCGTCCGAGGTTATCCGGCGGTGATTCAATATCACGCCAGTTACATTCGAGGATCTTGTCGATACCGCGAACCAGAAAGCCTATCTCCATCCGCTGACAATCTGTGATGATGATAAAGCAACTCTTGCGCTCCTCTGCAGTAACCGGGCGATAACCAACGGCCGCCGCCATATCCACTACAGGAATGGTATGTCCTCTGAAGTTTACCGCCCCCATCACAGCCGGATGAGATTGGGGGATCTGGTTTAGTGGCATATAAGGTACCAACTCACGGATCTTCAGGGTACCTATGGCAAACAGCTGGCTTGCCGACAGATGAAACAGCAGCAGTCCCTGAGATTGATTGGCCTTACTCTTCATAACAACACCATTACAGACAATAAGTTAAACGCTTCAGGATAACACAGGCTTGAACCTATGGTGGTCAGCTGCAATTCACAATTGCGACTCAATAGGCAAAAGGCTGAGGATATCGGCACTGAGACGGCGCCAGAAACCGGCGGCTGGCTCGTTATAGAACACCTCTTGTTTGGCATCGTCATGCCACACCAGCTCATCCTCCTCCAGCGCCAATCGGTAAGCATTACGTAGTAAGGCGCCGCCCAGTTGCCGCTGCATGTGTTCGGCAAGCTCGGGCTGATGTAGCAGTATGCCCATTTCAGTATTGATCCAGGCAGAACGGGGATCAAAATTGAACGAACCGACGAACACATCTTCGCCGTCCAGCACAAAAGTTTTGGCATGTAAGCTGGTGCGTGAGCTGCCGCGCCATGAAGAAGGCTTATGGTCGGGGTCAGCCTTGACTTCATAGAGGCTGACACCGGCTTCCAGTAGTTGCCGACGATACTTCTTGTAGCCACCATGCACGGCCACTACATCTGTGGCTGCCAGGCTATTGGTCACCACAGTAACCTCAATGCCATTGGCTACCGCCTGTGCCAGGGCATCTGCCCCTTTGGATGTGGGCACAAAATAGGGCGAGATGATCAGTATGTTGTTTTCAACCTGGGACAGAAAACGACCGATATCGGCCAGCATCCAACTCTCGGGCTCGGCGCTGCGCAGCTTATCGGGCGGGTCGAACAACACCTTGGCTTCGCCCCAATACCAGTCGAGTTGCTGCTGCTCCATGTTGGTTATCAACTGGCTCTGCAACAAGCGCTGATAATAGGGGTGATCCTGCATCGCCTGCTGTTCCTGCCGCATCTTGGCATCGGCCTGCAGCAATTTTTCCCGGGTCAGACGCTTGGGCAGCAATTGCTCAAGCGGAATAGTCAGCGGCGCATTCCAATAAAGATCAAACTGATCAGAGATAGCCGGTATCGCCTCGCCTATGGCGAGCAAGTCAAAGTCACCGAACTCAAGTTCATCGTTAGCGGAAAAATACTCATTGCCTATGTTGCGCCCTCCCACCACAGAAACCATGTTGTCCACCGTCAGCGACTTATTGTGCATTCTGTGGTTCAAGCGGGCGAAACTGAACAGCCAAGACAAGCCTCTGAAGGTGCGGGAATATACCGGGTTATAGAGGCGAACCTGAATATTGGGATGATGATTTAAGGCCGCCAGTCCGGATTCGAGCGGCGCACTCGTGGTATCATCCAACAGCAGCCTTACCCGCACACCGCGCTCGGCAGCTTCCAACAGTTGCCACACCAGGGTTTTGCCGGTTTCATCGGCCCGATAAATGTAGTACTGCAGATCGATACTGCTCTGGGCACTGCGGATAAGCGCCAACCTGGCAATGAAGGCATCGACACCTTCGGCCAACGGCAGCACACCCGTCTGCGATGGGTGGATGGACAATTGAGGTTCCAGATAATCCAGCAAGACAGAACTCTCCGGCGTTGCCAGATAGCTGGAGTCGCTGTATGCGGGATCCCGTGTCGGTGCCGAACTGCAAGCGCTAAGCAAGGACAAGAGGACCAGCAATATTCCAAACTGTGGCAACATTCTGAATATTCTTCGAAATAATGAAGAGTATTCAAGCATTAATTCGTTCCGGGATCCAGTATTCCCGCCTCCGGCGTTAATTTGTTAATCCTGTAAAGCATAGAGCACATCGAACACAAACTGATCCCAACCATGGGATTCAAAGGCAACATCTGCCACCGCACGAATGCGGGCAACTGCATGCAGCGGCGCCACGCCATGCTCCATCAAGTAGTAGGCCAGTAATAGGCAAGTACGGTTTTGCCCCGACTCACAATGTACCAATACCCCTAGACCGGCCGCACGCTGACGCTGGATAAAGTCGAGTGCCTTGGGTAACTGCTCGACGCAGAGCCGCAAATCGGCATCCGATGGGGCTTCTCCACTCGGTAAAGGGATACAGGCAAACTCAAATGGCGACTGAGGCCAATCGGCGGCCAAATTACCAGCCATATTGTCAGCCAAGGAAAGAATGGCGCCTATCCCGGAGCGTTGCAGCTCATCAAAATCCCAGTTCTGGCCTACCGGCCCCCGGCTTCCTGCCAACTCTCCCTCTTCCAGCCAAAAGAGTGGTTGCATCTGTGTTTTCCTCAGTAATACGCAACTTTTGCTTGGCTTCAGAATACCCCAAATCGATAGAGAGTTTCGTTGATTTATGCCAAAAGATTAACTGGGACGACCGGCTTCCAAGTCAAGCAATTGTTGCTTCATGGCGAGGCCCCAGGCATAGCCGGTCAACTTGCCATCCTTGCCTATGACTCTGTGGCAAGGCACGATAATCGCTATCGGGTTGGCGCCATTGGCAGTACCTACAGCGCGAACAGCTTTGGGGTTATCAATCTTTACGGCCAGCTCACCGTAACTGGTAAAACTGCCGTAGGGCAACCCCACCAATGCCTGCCAAACAGCGCGTTGAAAGCGTGTCCCCTTGGGAGCCAAAGGCAGTTCGAAGACCTGTCTGGTACCGGCAAAATACTCCAAAAGCTGGCTCTTGGTCTGTGTCAATATCGCCTCTGCCCGCGCCTTTTGCGCCGTACTCGCGCTCGCCAGCGGGATCCGGCGCTCTCTGTCATCCCCCGTCAAAACCGACAGATGTGACAACCCATGGGGCCCTGCGGCAAGCCACAGCCTGCCCACAGCCGAATCCATGCTAAGCTCCGCCACCGGCAGCAATTCTGCTATCGGCCACTCTTTACTCAACGATACGGCCAAGCTCGGATTATCTTGTGTACTCATAGGATTAATCCTTTGATTTTATAGCTTTTGAATAGGTGTTTGACAGATGCCTTTGCAACCCATTCCATTCTCTTCATTCAGCGCTTTCATTCAGTGCTTTCATTCCGAGCTGTCTATGGGCGCTGTGCCGAATGCCAAAGTTGCAGAGTAAGGTAGCTGCCCCAGGGCGACGCCGCTTCAGTGACACCTTGCAGTAATGCTTGGTAATGGCCCGCACCTTGATTGCCTTTATGCTGAGCAACTGCGCCTTGTTTAACCGAATCAGGATTAAGTTGAGCCAAACTCTCGTTACCCTTGGTCGAGATTGCTGTTTCAACAAGTAGCCTGAGCAGACGTTTACGGATTATCAAATCGCCGCCGAGCAACACATCAGGATCCGACAACCCGCGCATTCTGGCGTAGGCTATGGTCCAAGGGCCAATCCCTTTCAAACTGAGCCAAGCCTCAGGCTCGGTATCACCATGCTCAAGCTGAAAACGCGCCAACTCGGCCAGTGCCGTCTTTCTGCTTGCGGGCATTTTCAACTCGTCAAAGTCCGCCGCCAACATACTTTCGGGCTCGGGAAAGAAGCTGATTTCGCGCCCGGCGATAACTCGCCGCTCACCTCTGGCTGCCACCAACTGCCCCAACAGTTTTGTGGCTTGGGTAACGCTGACCTGCTGGCCCAGAACAGCCCGCACCCCGGCTTCAAACAGAGAGCCTGCTGCCGGCAGCCTCAGCCCCGGCTCCCAACCAAAGGTGGAGTCTGCCAGTGTGATAGGTTGCAACACTTGCTCAACCTGCTGCATATCAGCGTCGAGATCCAATATCCTTCTTATCCGATTGACCAATACCGGCAACAAGCTAAGCTCGGCGCCCTCTTCCAATGCCAGGGTAACTGCGACTCTATTTTGCGAGGCCTGCAACTCGGCAAAAAACCAAGCTTTGAACCCGCCTTTGTCGCTGTTGAGTAACAGGCTGCGACCATAGCCCTGGCGGCCATTAAGTTCAAACCACTCCATTCCTGTTACCGCCCGCAGGCGATAGAAATCAAGCAGCGCTTGCCAGGCATAAGGCGGCCGGTAACTCAAAAACAGTTGCAGCCTGTTACTGTCGTCCATTTGCGTATCAGCGCTACGTCTGAGTGCCGACGGGGTTAGCTGCAGCTGACTCTGAAACACTTCGTTGAAACGGCGAATACTCGTGTATCCCGCAGCCAAGGCCACCTGCGTGATAGGGAGCCGGGTTTGGTGCAGCAACTGCTTGGCAAACATCAATTGCTGAAACGCAGCGTATTGCTTGGGAGACAGGCCCAGCGCTTCGACAAACAGCTTGCGCAGATAACGACTGCTGATCCCGAGACGCAGTGCCAAGTGCTCGACACCTTTCGCCGACTCGCCGCTCAAGGCGCCCTGCTCTATCAGGGTTAGTGCCCGCTCCAGCGTGGTTCTCGTGCCTTTCCAGGCACAGGAACCTGGCGCGCTTTCCGGCCGACAGCGCAAACAGGGGCGCAAACCTTGATTTGCTGCGGCTGCGGCCGAGAAAAAATATTCGACATTTTCCTCTTTCGGCGCCACAGCCGGACAGATAGGCCGGCAATAGATCCCCGTCGTCTTCACCCCGATAAAGAAACGGCCATCAAACCTGGGATCGCGACTGAGTCTCGCCCGGCGGCAGGTGTCGGCGCTGAGCTCAGTAAAAATCGTCATCATCTGTTTCGCTATCGTCTATAACCTGGATGCAGATTACCCCGCAAACACGAGGGAAACCAGCGGAAAACGGAACTGGACCCCGAGACTAAACCCAAACAGTTGATCCGGAATAATAGCTGCCCTGCCGGTAAAAATTGGGTATGCTGGAACGGCTTGAATAAAAATCACTCCAGATCCGCAAGGCCCGATGTCTGCCCGCATAACCGGGCAAGAATCATTCTTTGCCAAGAGATAAATCGCCCATAACAGTTTGCCAAGAGAAGGCCATGATAAAGACGTTGTTTTCCCGCTTTGAACACTGGACGGATCCACTGCCGGATATAGAACCATCTCCACCGCCCAAAGGGCTCTATGCTTTTTGTCGCCACTACACTAAAGGTTTCGAGCGACCGTTGATATTGATGTCAATATTGACCGCAATTCTGGCCATGCTGGAAGTGTCGTTGTTTGGCTTTATGGGGCAGTTGGTTGACTGGCTGGTAGACAAGGATCCACAAACCCTGCTGCAGGATGAAGGACTCAAGTTACTCGGCATGACCTTGCTGGTACTCGTGCTCTTGCCTGTACTCATCTTGCTGCACGCCTTGATTGTCTACCAAAGTCTCTTGGGCAACTATCCGATGGCCATCCGCTGGCTGGCGCACAAATACTTGTTGAAACAGAGTGTTTCCTTCTATCAGGACGACTTTGCCGGCCGCATAGCCACCAAGGTGATGCAAACCTCTCTTGCGGTGCGGGAAACCGTGATGAAACTCCTGGACGTGCTGGTCTACATAATGGTGTATTTCACCTCCATGTTGGTGATGATCGCCAGTGCCGATATGCGCTTGATGCTGCCCATGTTGGCATGGCTTGCCATCTATATCGGCCTGCAGTGGTATTTCGTGCCCAAGTTGAAAGCCGTGTCTACCGAGCAAGCCGATGCCCGCTCAACCATGACAGGTCGAATCGTCGACAGCTACACCAATATTGCCACGGTCAAACTCTTCTCCCACACCCAGCAGGAAGCCGAATACGCGCAGTCGAGCATGAAAACCTTCCTGGATACCGTGCACAGGCAGATGCGTCTGGTCACCGGAATTAACGTCAGTGTGCAGCTACTGAACTATTTCCTGGCCTTTAGCGTGGCAGCCGTATCCATCTGGCTCTGGAGCGACAGTGCCATCAGTGTTGGCGCCATAGCGATTGCCGTCAGCCTGGCTCTGCGCCTCAACGGCATGTCGCAATGGATAATGTGGGAAATCAGCTCACTGTTTGAAAATATAGGGACAGTGGCCGATGGTATGAGCACCCTGTCCAAACCCACCCGCATTCTGGATGCCGAAGACGCCAAAGCCATTTTGGTTGAGCAAGGGCAAATCGATTTCGATAAGGTCAGCTTTCACTATGGAGAACAGAGCGGTGTGCTGGAAGGCCTGGATTTACAGATCAAGCCAGGTGAAAAAGTCGGTCTGGTGGGGCGCTCGGGTGCCGGTAAGTCCACCTTGGTCAATCTGCTGATGCGTTTTCATGATGTGGAAAAGGGAAAAATTCTGATAGACGGTCAGGATATCCGTAAAGTTACCCAGGATTCGCTGCGCTCACAGATAGGCATGGTGACTCAGGATACCTCCTTGCTGCACAGATCCATCAGAGAAAATATTCTTTATGGTCGTCCCGATGCCACGGAAGAGGAACTGGAGCAGGCGATCATCAAGGCCCAAGCCAGTGAATTCATCGCCTCTTTGACAGATCCGTCGGGAAATACCGGGCTGGATGCCCAGGTGGGTGAACGGGGCGTCAAATTATCCGGCGGTCAAAGGCAGCGTATTGCCATCGCCAGAGTGCTATTGAAAGATGCGCCAATATTGATCCTGGATGAAGCCACCTCGGCACTCGACTCGGAAGTGGAAGCAGCAATTCAGGAAAGCCTCTATCAACTGATGGAAGGAAAAACCGTTATCGCTATCGCCCACAGACTATCAACCATAGCCGCAATGGATAGATTGATAGTGCTGGATCAGGGCAAAGTGGTCGAACAAGGCAGCCATCAGGAACTGATCCGCAGCAAAGGAATTTACGCCCAGCTGTGGGCTCACCAAACAGGCGGTTTTATCGGTGTAGACTGAGATATCTTTACCGCCCTGCTTTTCGGCATAGAACAACATTTCAGGAAGCCATCACGGCTTCCTGGTTTTTTAAGCCTTCCATACCATATAAAGAGACACTCACCTTGACTAACTGCCACATACTTATTCAAGTAGCGACTTTTTATTCAAGTAGTAACTAGGCGGGTATCCGGGCAAAACAATCTGGCGTATCGGTAATGAGGCCTGTGCCTGATAAGAGCAGTTAATAAGAACTGCATTTTAGAGCCACGTTTCGATACATGGTTGGATAAATACTCTAACAAGCCATTCGGGGTTAGAGCGTACTTTTGCTAGGACGCAAACGTTGAAGAAACAGATAACAAAAAACCACCCTGAGGTGGTTAGTGTTTCTCTTGAAGAGAGAATCTATGGTGGAGCTAGACGGGATCGAACCGTCGACCTCTTGCATGCCATGCAA
>NZ_JWGX01000130.1:0-310 GCF_000813075.1 Shewanella sp. ECSMB14102 | reverse complement strand
CTCACCTCGGGTTATGGTCAGCCGCAGTTCTCTATCGATATCTATCATCAGGATGATAAGGCGGAAAAGCAAGGGGTGATAACCGGTGAGCATAGGCTTGAGCAATGGCTGGAGTATGTGGAGGAGTTGCGCCTAAAAGATGCCGAACACTATCCGACCAAATATGTTATCAAAGATCTGGAGCCGGACTTGAAAACAGTGGTGTATTACACAGACGATCGAAGATATGGACCAGACGAAGATCACCATTTTGCCAGCTTCTTTTTCAAGGATTTTCCGGAGCAGCAGTTGGGACTCAGCATTGATGGCC
>NZ_JWGX01000129.1:0-683 GCF_000813075.1 Shewanella sp. ECSMB14102 | reverse complement strand
TAGCTGGCGTGATACACCAAAGGGATCATTTATCAGAGCTGTTTGATGGCCCAGCTCATGAACTCTTTGCGAGTTGCTTCATCGGCCTGTAACCACCAGTATTGCAGCATTTGCTGGGCATGGGCGGCACTGTCACCCCCTTGGCTACCGGCCTTGGAAGCCGCTGGCATTGTCATGGCACTGACAGGTGATGGCTGGGATACAGGTGCCACAGGTTGGTTGGCGGCCATGTTGCCTGAGGTTACGGCTGCAGCAGCGGTTTCAACATCTGGCCCCTTGTTGCCATTGAATAGCTGTGACAGGAAACTGGTTTCTTTCAGTTGAGTCAGTTCCACCTGGTAGTTGACCTGGCCCTTATCGGCGCGGGTAATGACGACCTTGGGAGTTTTGGCAAACTCTTTGGGCTTCTTGACGTAGTCACCATCGGCAGGCTTAAGGATGTACTCGTTGTCGCCTTCGGCTTTCAGGGTCAGAATGAAAGGAGAAGATTTAACGAAGCTCTGACTGTCGGAAAACTCATCATCGACCATGTCATGATAACGAATAGCAATCTTGTGGACACCTTCGGATAGTGCCAGCTCAGATTTGTGGTTGAAGTTGCTGGTTTCAATTTCTTTGCCATCCAGAGCCAGATATTCAAAAGACATAGGGATGGTCAGATTGGCCGCAAATACCGAGGAAGT
>NZ_JWGX01000128.1:0-595 GCF_000813075.1 Shewanella sp. ECSMB14102 | reverse complement strand
GGCGGCTCCGAAGGGGATTGGTGTAATTCTGTGAGAGCTAACTTGTTTGAAGCTACCTATATGCCTGCAGACATACGCCTCATTTTCAGGCACAGGCGGAACTGTGACCGTCGAAAACAGGGACGTTTTCGTCGAGCGCCCAGGGATGGGTTCACAACAACTTCCTTGTTTAACGGCCAGCTCACCATCCCTGGCTCGCGCTCGAAAGCATGTTGCTGCGCAACTCTCGCCTTGTCACAGGATCGCCTGTGCATAAGCCTGCGGTAGGCAATGAGAAACATCCGTCGCCGGAGGCTCTGCCAATACTAATTAGTAACTTTTAGTTAGAAGCCATGATAGCCACTGTGCCAGCAGTGAGTACTCGCCTTGCTATTCGATGTTTATGGTATGGGGTTCCCAAGAAACCGCTGTAACCATAACTTTTCGGCCCACAATGATTCAGGCTCAGTCGCAATTGGGCAAGTAAAGAATCCACCTTCTGAAGAAGGTGGCTTTGTATATGCCCCCTCAAAGGGGGCGTTGTTTACTCCAGCGTTAACTGAGTTTGCGGTAGTGTTCATAAATCTGTGTCATTTGAGTAATATACACCCAAAAG
>NZ_JWGX01000127.1:0-731 GCF_000813075.1 Shewanella sp. ECSMB14102 | reverse complement strand
AATCAAAGAATCGCATTTTCGCTGGGCTTGGGGTGAATTTCTTAAACTGATTAACGTTTGAGTTAAGCGGCAGGCCCTATAGGGCCTGTCCGCTTGAACTAATTGTTAGCCGTTCTGAATTCACACGGGCTCCCAAGAACCCAAATTTGCCCGGAAGCCTTCTTCCCCCTGAGGAATCAATATCAGATTCAGTTCGTCATGATTGTCAAAACCAATAAGAATATTGTCACCTTCCTGGGCTCTCTGCATTACTTGGTTGGTTTGAAAATATAGCCTATGTTCAGTCCTTGTTGGATGCCCTTCACGTGCGTCGTACCAAGTAACATTTGCGTTTTCTACGATATCAGTTCCACGAATTGAAAACCGGGCAACTCTTTCAAACCCGTCGAGCCCGAAAATATCTCTGAGCTGCCTAACACCGTTAAACTCATGTTGATTCGAACGCTCCGGTCTAGCTTCGACGGCAGACAACGTCTTGATGCAGCCGGGTCGAAGAACGATTGGTCGTGTTGTCATTTTTTCCTCGGATTTTACAGTGATGGTAAAAAGACGGCTAACGCCGCGTTCTAGGGAATCCCTAGATAATTCCTTTTTATTCAATACAGTAGACACGCATGGTGTTGATTGATCTAATTGATTTTGCCAAAAAACTACCAGATCCAACACCATGCGTGATGTCCATATCTTACACGATTTACTCAAAAAGCAATGCCCGCAAATACATCAAAAAC
>NZ_JWGX01000126.1:0-744 GCF_000813075.1 Shewanella sp. ECSMB14102 | reverse complement strand
CCAGAAAACCAAATCTCTGGTACGGGAATGCATCAAATCTGAGTCTCGCTTCATCTCTTAGCTTGACGAAACCCGCCGAACGTGTCGGAAGTAACAGCTCAGCTACCAACTGCGCACCCTCAGGAATGATGCTAAGGAGCGGCCTATTCGTCGGTAAGAACTCCCCTTCTTTTACCGCAATGGATGTCACCACCCCTGCTTCTTTGGCGATAATACTGAACTCATAGCCATTTTGGGTTTCATCAATCTGCCGCTGCACATCGGTTTTACGCCTGGCTATATCGGCAAGCCTCAATTCTGTTTGATGGGGGTGACTAGCGACCTCTGCCTTGGCTTCATTTAACTGAGCGCTAATATTAACTATGTTAGACTTGTTGGATTCCATTTCCTGTGCAATTTGCAATAATTTTTGCTGCTGAGATTGATGTTCTGTTTCCGATAAATAACCATTGCTGTATATTTTATTGAAACGCTCAAACTCTTGTTGTTGTAACTTGTGTTTTTTATCAAGCAGTAACTGTTGGCGCTCAAGAACCTTTTCAGTCTCGGTCAAATCCAGAACCTTCTGCTTAAGCCGCTGCAAATCTAGTTTAGCCACCAAAACAGTATTTTTCTCATCTTGCTCAAGTAAGGATAATTGCGACTTTAACCCTGAAAGCAAGGTTTCACTCAGGTCAATCCCATTTAACTGTGGTCTTGATAATAAAACTTTAGCGATTAATTCTCCTTTCTGAACCTTCGAAC
>NZ_JWGX01000125.1:0-777 GCF_000813075.1 Shewanella sp. ECSMB14102 | reverse complement strand
TATATGGACACCTCTCCGATGCAAGCACCGGCAGGTCTCTTTCTGACAAAGTAGCCACACACATATATCCGGCTTCGTGAGCCCTGATGAACATCCGTACTCTCTGTCCTCATTAGTGCCATGGCTTTTAGCAGCCCAGCTATTTGTCAGGTTCACAGAGAGTCGGTTCTACCTGTCAGCACATCAACTCTTTGGACTTATTAAAATCAGTTAGTTACTTAACGATATACTCTGTTTTTTGGTTTATTAGCGCCCACGCTATTCGGGCATTTTTGTTAGCCAGCGCCACTACAGCTTTGTTTACGCCACTTCGGGCAATAATACCTTTCAGCCACCGCTGGAGACCTCCACATCGTTCTTCCGGAAGGTTGATGACCCGGTAAACCACTGAGCGGGCGCCATGAATAAGCAGTCCTCGCAGATAACCATCTCCGCGTTTTGTTATCCCGAGTAGTTTGACTTTACCACCACTGCTGTGCTCCTTCGGAACCAGCCCCAGATAGCTGGCAAAATGCCGGCCATTCTGAAAATCAGCACTGTCGCCCAGAGCTACCGTCAAGGCTGAAGCCCCTAATGGCCCGATACCAGGTATGCTTTTCAGTCTGAGGGTATCCTCATTTTGCTGGCTGATAAGCGCAAGGCGCAGATCCAGAGTTTTAATCCGCTGCTGATTGTCCTGAAGTTCCTGCAACATCTCATGGAACAGCTCCCGGCTGAGCGTGGTGAGCTCATTTTCTGCATCCTCCAGGTGCTCAGGCAGGTGGGCCATAATTTTAT
>NZ_JWGX01000123.1:0-908 GCF_000813075.1 Shewanella sp. ECSMB14102 | reverse complement strand
TCAACAACTTGAATAGCATTAGCACCAACGTATCTGATGCCCGTAGCCGGATTCAGGATGTGGACTTTGCCAAGGAAACGGCCACTATGACCAAGCAGCAGATTTTGTCTCAGACTTCTTCTGCCATGCTGGCCCAGGCGAACCAGTTGCCTCAGGTAGCTCTGTCACTGCTTGGTTAAAGTAAATAAAAACTGCAATGGCATCAACCCACAACAGCGGCCAAAGTCGCTGCTGTGGGTTTTATTCATTATGTGTGAGCGGGAAATTAAGTTATAGCAATAGCGCGACTGCATAAAAATCATTAAAATACAATCAATTAGTTGCAATTTATAAAAAAGATGATTTTTTGGCTAAAGTCTCTCTGTTGGCTGCCGTTACAGTGACTGTAACAGATTAGCTCCGCTTGGCTTGACAGCCAGCCAGCGGTCAACCAGCAAGAGAGGAACCTATTATGGCCATTTCCGTCAATACCAACGTGACTTCCCTGAGTTCACAAAAGAACCTCAATAATGCCAACAGTGCATTGAAAACCTCCATGGAGCGTCTGTCCAGTGGCCTGCGTATTAACAGCGCCAAAGACGATGCTGCTGGTCTGCAGATCTCCAACCGTTTGACCAGTCAGATCAACGGCCTGGATGTAGCCCAACGCAACGCCAACGATGGTATCTCCATCGCCCAGACGGCCGAAGGCGCTATGCAGGAGTCCACCAATATTTTGCAGCGGATGCGTGACTTATCACTGCAATCGGCCAACGGCTCCAATTCGGCAGAAGACCGCGCCTCAATGCAGAAAGAAATCTCCTCTTTACAAGCTGAACTGACCCGTATTGCAGACACCACCTCTTTCGGTGGCCAAAAGCTGTTGGATGGTAGTTATGGTAGTCAAGCATTTCAGGTAGGTGCGAATG
>NZ_JWGX01000122.1:0-677 GCF_000813075.1 Shewanella sp. ECSMB14102 | reverse complement strand
TGCTGCTGACGGTCGGGGCGCTGTCATTGTCAGTGATCTGGGCGGTGCCGCTGTCGCCTGCGCCATTGGCGGTAGCGTTCAGGGAGTAGTTTTCATCTCCTTCAAAGATTGTGTCATCAATGGTGTCTACCTGCACCAAGAAATTGGTGGCGCCGGGTGGCACGGTGACCGTGTTGCCGGTCACGGCAGTGTAGGTGGTGCCGCCATCGAAACTCACCATATAGGTGAGGCCGGTATCGGTGCCCACAATAGCGCTGCCGTCGCTGAGGCTCAGGGTGACCTCGGTGTTGGTGGCACTGGGGGTGCTGAGGGTGACGGTGAAGGTGTTGGCATTGCCTTCGATCACGGAGTCACCGGTAACACTTCTCACCACAGGCGCGTCCTGGGCATCGAGAATGGTGGTGTCGGCGCTGTTGTTGCTGCCTATCTCTAGTTGTTCAAGGCTATTATCAACGTCAGTGACCCCACTAATGGTGACGCTTAGATTTTCACTATTTTCATAAATACCATCGTTGATGGTATTAACTGTAAAGCTTTGCTGACTATCTCCGCTAATGGTTACGCTTGGAGGTAAGTTATCAACATCTGCTGCAGTTGCCGTACCACTCCAATCAAGCGCAACGCTAACCGAAGCTCCACTAGGAAGGGTTACCGGGTTACCGTTGGCATCGACCAAA